>CAMLHU010000049.1 GCA_946479825.1 uncultured Gemmatimonadota bacterium | reverse complement strand
GTGCGCCTGTGCGCCTGCGACCTACAACAGCTCCGACACCGGATTGAGCCGCCCCGCGGCGAAGCGCCCGGGCGAGAGCGGTGCCACGTCGAGCGACGACGCCCTCCCCTCCACGATGATCTCGGCCAACAGCTGCCCCAGCGCCGGCGCGTGCATCACGCCGTGGCCCGACGATCCGTTGATCAGGTAGAAGTTCGGGCACTCCTCCGCCGGGCCCAGGATGGCGTGCTTGTCGGGCGACATCTCGTACAACCCGGCCCAGCTCGCCTTCCGGTCGATGGCCACCTCGCGCAGGACCGGCACCAGCCGGTCGGTGGTCGCGCGGATGTCGGCGAGCCAATCGTCATCCACCCGGGCGTCGAACGGCGCCCCGGGCACCCCCGGCGTCGGCCGAAGTAACAGCACCCGCCCGTCCCGCACCCGCAGGTGGAATCCGTCGCCCGCGAAGATGGTCATCGGCATCTCGGCCGGGAGCCGGTCACACGGCACGGTCGCCGCCACCTGGCGCCGCAGCGGCGTCACCGGGAGTTCCACCCCCGCGAGCCGAGCGAGCTCGCCGGCCCAGGCGCCGGCGGCGTTCACGACGGCGCCGCAGCCGATCGTGCCGGCGTCGGTGGTCACGTCAGTGACCCGGCCCGAGCCGTCGCGCCCGATGGCGGTCACCGTACTTCCCCACTGCACCCGCACCCCCGCCCGGGTCGCGGCGTCCAGATATCCCCGCAGGATGTCGAGTGGCCGGATGAATCCGTCGGTGGGACAGAACGTGCCACCCACGACGCCGTCGAGCGCGATCGCCGGGTTGAGCCCGGTGATCTCCGCCGGCCCCACCGCTCGCGCCTCGGCGAGCCCGTTGGCGTGCTGCACCGCGAGCCCCTCGCGCAGGAGGCCGAGCTCGCGCGCGTCCATCGCCAGCCAGAGGTAGCCGGCGGGGAGATACCCCGGATCGGCGCCGACCTCGTCGGCAAAGCGGCGGAGCTTCTCGCGCGCGAGCAGCGAGAGTCGGACGCTAATGGCGGTGCCATACTGCGCCCGGAACCCGCCGGTGGCGCGGCCGGTGCTCCCCTCCCCCGGCCCGGCCGCTCGATCGATCACCAGCACGTCGCGAACGCCGAGGGCGGCGAGATGCCAGGCGACGCTCGCGCCCATCACCCCGCCGCCCACGATCACCACGTCGACACGGGTCACGCCGTGAACACGTGCTCGGGGTGGCGGAAGCTCTTGAACTCGAGCGCGTTGCCGCTCGGGTCGAGCAGGAACATCGTCATCTGCTCTCCCGGCTGTCCCGCATACCGCACCCTCGGCTCGATGACGAACGGGTGCCCCGCCGTCCGGATCCGCTCGGCGAGGCGCGGGAACTCATCCCACGGCACCAGCGCGCCGAAGTGCGGCATCGGCACGTGGACGCCATCCACCACCCCGGCGTTCGTCGTGGGCGACGGCGCGCCGGTGGTGTGGCAGGAGATCTGGTTGCCGAAGAAGTCGAAGTCCACCCAGGTCTCGGTGCTGCGTCCTTCCCGGCAGCCGAGGATCTCGCCGTAGAACCGGCGGGTGGAGGCGATGTCGCGCACGAAGAAGGCGAAGTGGAAGGGAGAGGGCATGGGGAGGTGAACAGTGAACGGTGAAGGGTGAACGGCGCGACGGCGGTGCAGGGTAAAAGGTGAAGGGACGAAGGCGAGGATGGGAAGAGGGGAGGAGGCGAGACGGGAGACGTGTGCCCTCGCCTCTTCGCCCGTTCACCTCCTCAACTCCTCACCTCTTCTCCTCCCGTCTCACGTCTCCCGTCTCCCGTCTTCCGTCTCGCTGGTAGTACTTCGCCCACGCGTTGTTGAGCGAGAACACCAGCGGCTTCCCGATGACCTTTTCGGTCCAGAGCGGCATCAGGAACGGCCGGTCCTTGGCGAAGTAGCGATAGTACCGCTCCTCATCCTGGGCGGTGCCGAGGATCTGCCGGGCGGCGAAGTCGCCGCAGAAGGCGGCCCAGGGGAGCCCCACGCACCCCAGGACCCAGTGCACCCACGGCAGGTCTTCGTCGCGGAGGACGGTGGGCAGGAGGTCGCGGGTGGTGTCGATGAGCCCCGGCCAGAACTGGATGAACTTGAGCCGGTCGAGGTAGGGGAACTTGGCCTTGAAGTCACGGATCACGCGGCGGATGACGCCCGGCGTGGTGACGGCGTGGAGCGCGAAGGTGGTGAGCGCGCTTCCTCCGCCCAGCAGGAGCCGCTGGTCGCCGGTGAGGCGCCAGTAGCTGTATACCAGGTCAGAGTCCCAGCACTGCAGGTGCTCCTCCGGGAAGAGCCGCCGCACGTCGGCGTCGCCGAGCGGTTCGGAGATCGAGAGGAAGGTCTGGGCGTGGAAGACGTTGGCGGCGTACGGCGTGAGCTTCCGGTCGATCTTGTCGATGCAGAAGACGAGCTGGTCGGCGGTGACCGAGCCCAGGTGGGTGTGGACGGTGTGATCCTCGAGCCGGAGCGCCTCGGTGCTCTCGTGGATCCGGACGCCGAGCTCGAGGAGGACGCGCTTCATCCCCTGGGCGAAGAGCAGCGCGTTGATGCCGTAGCAGTCGGGGTAGCGGATCCCGCCGGCGTAGCTGGTGGACCCCAGCACCGACGGGAGTTCCCTGGCGGAGTAGAGCGTCTGCGGGTAGCCGAGCGTGCGACGGGCCTCGACCTCCGCCTGGGCGTCGCGCCAGCCGGCGGCGCCGTTGCCGACGAAGAGGCTGTCCTGGTGCTGGAGGTCGCACTCGATGCCGTGGGTCCGCGCCGCTTCGGTGATGAGGCGGATGCCGCGGACCGGGGCCTCCCAGAGGTCGCGGGCGCGCTCGGGCCCGTAGCGGCGGATGATCTGCGACAGCTCGAGTTCGGAGTCGGGGGTCAGGAACCCGGCGCTCTTCCCGGTGGAGCTGCCGCCGCAGATGTTCCGCTCGAGCAGCACCACCTTCCGCCCGCCGGTGGCGAGGCGCCAGGCGGCCATCAGGCCCGCCATGCCGGCCCCCACCACCAGGGCGTCGGTCTTGATATGGGCATCCAGCGGCGGACGGATGGGCGTCTCGACCGCGAGCAACGTCGTATACCACCAATCCTGCACGATCACGTCGGCTCCTTGAGGCCAGCCCGCGCAACCTGCCCGCGGCCGGGGCGGCGCGTCAAGCGCCCCCCTTGCGTCTCCTTGATCCGGCGCGCACCCTCAAGCGACCCTGAGGCGCAGGACGGCCGGTATGTCGGCGCAGCACTGGATGGTGGCGCAGTGGCGGGTGATGCCCGGCCGCGAGGCCGAGTTCGTGTCGGCCTGGGAGCGGCTGAGCGCGGTCTTTGCATCGTTGCCGGCGGTGCCCCTGTGGGGGGTGCTGCTGCAGAGCGACACCGACCCGCTGGTGTACTACTCGCTCGGCCCCTGGCGCACCGCCGACGACCTCGAGGCGATGCGCGGACACCCCGGGGCCCAGCGGGCGGTGGCCGAGGTCCAGGAGCTGTGCACCGAGATCACCCGCGGCCGCTGTCACCTGATCCGCGACCACCCCTACCGACCCGAGAGCCGATCCCCGTGACCACTCCAGCGCCCGCCAAGGATTCGTCCGGCGTCGTCGTTCCCCCGCCCCTCATCTACGTCATCCCGCTGCTGATCGGCTGGTGGCTCGAGCGGCGCCACTCCCTGCCGCTCGTGCCCGACGAATGGATCCTGCTGATCCGCGCGCTCGGCTGGGCGGCGCTCGCGATCGGCGCGGTGACTTCCTTCAGCGCCCTGGGCGCGTTCCGGCGGGCGGGGACCTCGCCGGTGCCGGTGACGCCGACCAAGGCGCTGGTGGTGACCGGGGTGTATCGGCTGTCGCGCAATCCGATGTACCTCGGGCTCACGGTGAGCTACATCGGGATCACCTGCCTGCTCAACACCTGGTGGACCGTGTTCTTCCTCCCGTTGGTCATCATCGTGATGCACGTCGCGGTGATCGCGCGGGAGGAGCGGTACCTCGAGGCCAAGTTCGGCGACCCCTATCGCAAGTACCGGGAAGAGGTCGGCCGGTGGATCTGAGGCGGGCGCTGCTGGCCGCGGTCCTGCTCGCCACGGCGTGCGGCACGCAAGCGGGTGCGGCAAGGCCAGCCTACCGGCCCCGCACCCGTACGGTCACCGTCACCACGGTGCCGCTCCTGGTCAAGGAAGACGCGAAGTTGCTGCCGTTCCTGGCGCGTGACTTCGCGCCGGGGGGCGTGCTCGAAGGCCGCGAGGTGTATGCGTTCGCGCCGAGCACCATCACCGTCGTCGCCGGCGACACGCTGGCGCTCGACCTGATCAACCCCGAGGACGACCAGCACTCCTTCGTGCTCGAGGGGCTGGTGGTCCCACTGCCGCCACAGGGACGGACCCACGCGACCTGGGTGGCGTCCGCGCCCGGCATCTATCCCTTCGTCTGCAGCGTGCCGAGCCACCTCCCAATGATGGCCGGCCAGGTGGTGGTCCTGGCCCCCGCCGCGCTCGGCGGCTGACGGCCGAGTATCTTTTCCGGCGTCCCCCGCCGTCGCCCGTTCCCCGACCGTCCCGGAGCTCCTGTGTCCTCGCGCCGCCCCGACGCCACGCCCCGTCGCACCTTCCTCGGCCAGATCGCCGCCACCGCCGTGCTGGCCGGCACCGCAGGCACCATCGCCACCCCGGCCGAGGCGCTGGCCAGCGGTCCGGTGGGCCGCACCACGCGCCGCAGCGCTCCGCCCTTCGACGACAGCTGGACCGCGAAGGTCCAGGCCGCCAAGCACCGCGCCGTATTCGACAGCCCCGAGGTGGGCGACGGCTCCGTGGCGGACCAGGCCTACGTGTTCATGGGCGACTACAAGAAGATGTACGACGCCGCCGACGCCGACCTCGCGGCGGTGCTGGTGATGCGGCACATGGGCGTGGTGCTCGCGTTCAACGACCATCTCTGGGACCGCTACGAGCTCGGCAAGCAGTCCAAGGTGAAGGACCCGACCACCGGCAAGGCCGCGCGACGGAACCCGCTCGAGCACGCCGCGGAGGACGACAAGTACGCCTTGGTGTCGCCGGACGGGACGCTGTCGGCGCTGCGCCAGCGCGGGGCGATCCTGCTCGCCTGCAACCGGGCCACGATGTACTTCGCCTCGATGATGGCCAAGAAGACCAAGCAGCCGTTGGACCAGGTGAAGTCCGAGTTCCGGGCCAACCTGGTGGACGGGGTGCTGCTCCAGCCGTCGGGGATCTTCGCGGTGCTGCGGGCCCAGGAGGCCGGGGCGGCGTACATGCGGGCGAGTTGATGGCGGTGAACGGTCAACGGTGAAGGGTGAACGTTGACCGTTCGCCTTTCACGCCCTTCCCGTTCACTGTTCACCGTTCACCGTTCACCCTTCACCGTGCCCCCCATCCTGCTCCTCCGCACTCCCCGCCTCATCCTCCGTCCGTTCACCCGCGCCGATGCGGCGCGGGTGGCGGAGCTGGCCGGCGACCGCGACGTCGCGGCGACGACGCTTCGGATCCCCCATCCCTACACCCGCGAGATGGCGGCGGAGTGGATCGCGGAGACCGAGCAGCTCCGCGCCGACGGCGCGCTGGTCAACTTTGCGATCACGACGGAGGCCGACGGGGTGATCGGCTCGATCGGGCTCAGGCTCGTGCCCGAGCATCGGCGGGCCGAGCTCGGCTACTGGATCGGCAAGCCGTACTGGGGGAAGGGCTACGCCACGGAGGCCGGACGCGCCGTCGTGGCCCACGGCTTCAACGACCTGGGGCTCCACCGGATCCACGCCCACTTCATGACCAGCAATCCCGCCTCCGGCGGCGTGCTCAAGAAGCTCGGCATGACGTACGAAGGGACGCTGCGAGGGCACACGTTCAAGTGGGGGGAGTTTTTCGATATTGAGTGCTATGGGGTGGTAAGCGGTGAGAGGTGAGCGGTGAGCGGGGGAACGGTGAGCGGATGACCCCGCGCCCCACGCACGACCCTCGACTCACGACTCACGACCCTCCACTACCTTACTCCCATCCCCTCACCCCGGACCTCACCCATGCGCTATGCGCTCCTCGCCGGTACGCTCCTCCTCGCCGCGTGCGGCGGGTCGGGGAAGGCCGCCACGGCCGCCAAGAAGGACACCCTCACCACCCGCCAGCGCGACAGCGTCATCGGGGCGTCGAAGATCCCCGGGGCGCAGGGGGTCAAGAGCGCGATGAAGGTCACCGACTCGATCAACGCCCACGTGGCGGCGCTGGATACGGTCGGACAGTAGCCCCACGCCGGGAGCCCGAACATGTTCGTCGGCCACTATGGCGTCGCCTTCGCGGTGAAGCGGTGGGAGCCCCGGATCCCCGTCTGGCTCCTGTTCGTCGCCGCCCAGTTCATCGACATCCTGTGGGCCCCGTTCATCCTCCTCGGCGTCGAGCACGCCCGGGTGGTGCCCGGGTTCATGCCCGCGAATCCGCTCGACCTGTACTACATGCCGTTCACCCACGGGCTCCTCACCGCGCTCGCGTGGTCGGTGCTCTTCTACGCGGTGGTCCGCTACATCACCTGTCGCGAGTGGCCGGTGCGCGCGCCGATCCTGCTCGGCGCCACGGTGTTCTCCCATTGGGTGCTCGACTTCCTGACCCACGGCCCCGACCTCCCGATCTGGGGCGACCAGGACAAGGTCGGCCTCGGCCTGTGGAACCATCCGACGCTGTCGCTCGTCGTCGAGGCCGGCGTGCTGTTCGGCGGGGTCTGGCTCTCGGGTCTCTGGAAGGGCGGCCGCTGGGGATGGTGGGTGTTCGCCGCGGTGATGCTCGCGATCCAGTTCGGCAACGTGCTCGGCCCGCCACCCCCCGGGATCACGACGGTCGCGGGCTCCGCGATCGTCGCCTACGCCGCGTTCGCGCTGGTGGCGTGGTGGCTCGAACGCCGGCGACCTTCACCGCACATGGTGTAAGGCGACACGATGACCGATGAATTGAAGGGCCGCACGGCGCTCGTCACCGGCGCCACGTCGGGGATCGGCAAGGTCACGGCGCGCGAGCTCGCGCAACACGGTGCGCGCGTGCTGGTGCACGGCCGCTCGCCGGCCAAGGTGGACGCCACGGTGACCGAGATCCGGGCGGCCACGGGGGGCACGGTCGAAGGGGTGCTGGCCGACTTCGCCTCGCTCGCCGAGGTCCGGGCGCTGGCGGACGACGTGCGCCGCCGGACCGATCGGCTCGACGTGCTGGTCAACAACGCGGGGCTCGCCGCGCTCGGGCGCTCGCTCTCGAGGGACGGGATCGAGCTCACCTTCGCGGTCAACCACCTGGCGCCGTTCCTCCTCACCAACCTGCTGCTCGACCGGCTCCGCCACGGCGGGCCGGCGCGGATCGTGACCGTGGCCTCCGAGGCGCACCGGGTGGCGCCGCTCGACCCGGACGACCTCGAGACCACCCGCGGGTACCGTGGGTTCCGGACCTACGGGAAGTCGAAGCTCTGCAACATCCTCTTCACCTTCGCCCTGGCCCGCCGGCTGGCGGACACCGCCGTCACGGCCAACGCGGTGCATCCGGGCACGGTGGACACCGGGATCTGGAACGCCGCGCGCGGGCCGCTCCGGCCGCTCGTGCGGGTGATGCAGTGGTTCATGATCAGCGAAGACCGCGGCGCCGCGCCACTCGTCCGCCTCGCGGCGCAGGCCGACGTCGCCAACGTCACCGGCACATACTTCGACCGCTTCAAGCCGCGCGAGCCGGCGCCGCAGGCCCGCGACGTCGCCCTGCAGGAACGGCTCTGGGAAGCGAGCGAGCGGTTCACGAGGTCCGTGTGACAACTCGGGTCGATCGTCGAGCTCACCTGACCTCACCCCCTGACCCCCTCTCCGTGAAACGGAGAGGGGGAACATCGACCAAGCCCCTCCCCCTCTCCGTTGTACGGAGAGGGGGCCGGGGGGTGAGGCAAATCCGCCGATCTGAATGACCTTACCCATCACCTATCGCCGCTCGCTCGGCCTCTTTTCCGGCACGATGCTCGTCATCGGCGGGATCATCGGGTCGGGGATCTTCCTCAATCCCGCCATCGTGGCGCAGCGGGTCGGCACCGGGCCGCTCACGGTCCTCGCCTGGGGCCTGGGCGCGGTGGTGGCGCTCATCGGCGCGTTCATCTTCGCCGAACTGGGCCAGCGGCGCCCGAAGGCGGGGGGCGGCTACATCTATCTCCGCGACGCATTTGGGCCGGTGTACGCCTTCCTCTACCCGTGGACGCTCTTCCTGATGACGGCCACGGGCGCCATCGCCGCGGTGGCGGTGACGTTCGCGAGCTACGCCGCGCCGCTCCTGGGACTTCCGGGCAGCGCCGAGAAGCCGCTCGCGTCCACGGCGATCATCCTCCTTACCGTCATCAACATCCTCGGCGTCCGCCCCGCCGCCTGGACCCAGAACGTCTTCACCCTGCTCAAGCTCGCGGCGATCGCGATCCTGGTCTTCGCGGCCTTCGCACTCTCGCCCGCGCATCCGCACATCTGCCTCCAGTGCACCGCGGCGGTCGCGCCGAGTTCGGTCGGGGCGGGGATCCTGGCGATGGGCGCGGCGCTGGTGCCGGTGCTGTTCGCCTACGGCGGATGGCAGCAGACCAACTTCGTGGCCGAGGAGATCCGGGAGCCGCAGAGGAACATGCCGCGCGCGCTGGTGCTCGGCGTCCTCGCGGTGGTGGTGGTGTACGTGTGCGTCAACCTGGCCTACCTCCGGGCGCTCGGCGCCGACGGCCTCGCCGCGAGCACCGCGCCGGCCGCCGACACGATGGAGGTGTACCTGGGGCCGGCGGGGCGCACGATCATCGCGGCGGGGATCGTGCTGTCGACCTTCGGGTTCCTGAACCTCGTCATCCTGGTGACGCCGCGGGTGTACCAGGCCACCGCGGCGGACGGGCTCTTCTTCGAGGGGTTCGCCCGGCTGCACCGCGACTTCCGGACGCCGGTGCTCGCCCTGCTGGCGCAGGGGGCGTGGGCGGTGACGCTGGTCTGGTGGGGCACCTACGGACAGCTGCTCGACTACGTCGTCTTCGCCGACTGGATCTTCTTCGGGAGCAATGCGGTCGCGCTCTTCGTGCTGCGGCGGAAGGACGCCGCGTCGGGCGCCGACGGCGCGATCACCGTGCGGACCCCGCTGCACCCGTGGACCACGCTCGTTTTCATCGCGGCGGCGGTGTATGTATTGGTAGGGACGATCACGTCGAACCCCGGCAACGCGATGATCGGTGCGGGGTTCCTGATCATCGGCGTGCCGGTCTGCCTCTTCTGGCGGGCGCGCTATGCGGCGCGGTGACGTTGTCTGCGATCGTGGCCGGCTCTGCGACCTGACAAGGACTACGTGAACCACGACGGACACGAAGGGACACGAAGGCCCCATGAAACTCCTCGGCTGGCTCGGCGGCACCCTCGGCGGGACGATCACCGGATGGTTCGGCTGGTGGATCGCGTCGTCGGGGGGATTCTTCGTCGCGTTCATCGTGAGCATGATCTTCACCGGCTTCGGCCTCTACTATGGCCGGAAGTGGGCGCTTCGACTGGTGGGGATGTAGCGTGCTCCGGCGGATCACCGGCTTCCATCAGGACGAGGAAGGCCACTGGGTGGCGGAACTCGAGTGCGGCCACGGCCAGCACGTCCGCCACGACCCGCCCTGGCAGGTGCGCGAATGGGTGACCACGCCGGAAGGCCGAGCCGGCCGGATGGGAGTGCGGCTGGACTGCAAGAAGTGCGAGGCGGGCGGGTAGGCGCTATCCGCTATCCGTTATCCGCTATCCGTAAGGCGCTGGTGATGCCTGAGTAGTCCGCCCGGGCGTGGACCTCGCGGACACCGCTCTCGGCCACGATCCTCCCCACGTTGTGCCCCCGCACGCCGCCGCCGGCCAGGACCACGATCCGCCCCGCCGACCGCTCGACCAGCCGCCGAAGCGTCGCGATCCCTGCCTCAGCGGTCGTTCCCTGCCCCGACGTCAGCACGCGATCCGCACCCAGCCCGATCACCGCCTCCAGCGCGGCGTCGGCGTCGGCGGTCTCGTCGAAGGCGCGGTGAAAGGTGAACGGCAGCGGCCGCGCGGCCGCGACGAGCCGCGCCGTGGCCTCCACGTCCACCGACCGGTCGCGCCGCAGCGCACCCGACACGATCCCTGCCGCCCCCGCCCGCTTCGCCGCCTCGATCTCCGCCACCATCGCGCGGATCTCGTCCTCCCCATACACGAAGTCGCCGCCCCTCGGCCGGATCAGCACGCGCACTGGAATACGCACGCTGGCAACGACCCGCGCCACCAGATCGGGCGCCGGCGTCGCACCCCCCTCCACCCGCCAGTCGCAGAGCTCGAGCCGGCCCGCGCCGACCCGCTCCGCCTCGACCGCCTCGGCGACGGACGCAACGCACGCTTCGAAGAGGGTATGCGGTGACATCAGGCGGGCTCCGAGATCGGGATCACGTCGAGCATCGGGGTAGCGTGGGACCACGGAGAACACGGAGCGACACGGAGAACATCATGTATTGTGGTCTCGCGGACGGAGCTCCGCCCGCCGGACCACACGGTTACGCTGTTCTCCGTGCCCTCCGTGGTCCCACATACACTACCGCGGCTTCGTGCGACGGGTCGCTGGGGCAGTAAGCGGATCCTCCGGCCACGGGTGCTTCGGATAGCGCCCCCGCAGGTCCTTCCACACGTCGAAGTACGCGTTCCGCCAGAAGCTCGCGAGATCGCGCGTCACCTGGATCG
>CAMLHU010000048.1 GCA_946479825.1 uncultured Gemmatimonadota bacterium | reverse complement strand
CGGAGCCGCTGCACCCGGCTCACCAGCTCCCGCGCCAGACCTTCGGCGGCGAGCGCCGGGGTGAGCGCGGGATCGAGTGCCGCCACGTAGGCGCCGGCGCTCTGCACCAGCCAGTCGCTCGTCACCTCGCGCTCCACCACCACGTCGTCGGCGCCGTACTCGAAGGTGTCGCCCTCGGCGGTGGTCACTCGCGCCGACCCGCCCGCCTCGACCTCGCGGATCTGCGCCGCGGAGAGCGCCTCGAGCGCGCGGACCGCCGCCTGGGTGGCCTTGCCGTACCGGCGGCCGAGGTTGCGGAAGTTGGCCTTGACCCGGAGCCGCACCAGCGCGTCCTCCGAGGCCGCGAGCTCCACCGCCTTGACGTTGACCTCGCGGGCCAGGAGCGGCAGCAGCGCGTCGAACTCGGGGCCCGGCACCTCGCTCGGCACCGCCACCTTCATGGCCGCGAGCGGCTGGCGCACCTTGAGCCCCGCCTCGTCGCGCGCCGCGCGCGCGAGCGAGGTGAGCCGCCGGACCGCGTCCATCGCCCGGTCGAGCGCCGGCTCCTCCCGGGTCCCGCCGGCCGGGAGGGCGGGAAACATAGCGAGGTGGACCGACGTGCCGGTGAGGGCCCGGTGGAGCCAGTCCGCGGCGAACGGCGCGGCCGGCGCCAGCAGCCGGGCCACCGCCACCAGGCATTCGTGCAGCGTCGCGAGCGCGGCGGGGTCGGCCTCGGCGTCGGGGGCCCAGAACCGGTCGCGGTTGGTGCGGACGTACCAGTTGGAGAGGTCGTCCACCACGAACTCCATCAGCGCGCGGACCCCCTGCGTCACGTCGTAACCGTCCCACGCCCCCCGCACCGCCGCCACGGTCCGGTCGAGCCGGCCCAGGATCCACCGGTCGGCCCGGGTGCGCTCGCCGTCCTGGCCCGGGGTCCAGTCGCCGGCGTAGAGCTGGAAGAACCCGTAGGTGTTGCGGAGCGTGTTGAGGAACCCGCCCGCCACGTCCGGGATGGCCCGGCGGTCGAACTTCTTGGGGAGCCACACCTGGCTCCCGGCCAGCAGGAAGAGCCGCACCGCGTCGGCCCCCGACTCGCCGAGCACGGCCCAGGGGTCCACCACGTTGCCGCGGCTCTTCGACATCTTCTGGCCCTCGGCGTCGAGGACCAGCTCGCTCACGATCACGTTGCGGTAGGCCGGCCGGTCGAACGCCGCGGTGGCGATGGCGAGCAGCGAGTAGAACCAGCCGCGGGTCTGGTCCACCCCCTCGCAGATGTAGTCGGCCGGGAAGTGGTCGCGGAACTCGGCGTCGTGCTCGAACGGCTGGTGCCACTGGGCGTACGGCATCGCGCCGGAGTCGAACCAGGTGTCGATGACCTCGGGGGTGCGCCGCATCGTGCCGCCGCAGGCGCACGCCCAGTCATACGCATCAATGAACGGCTTGTGGGGGTCGAAGTCCTTGGGCCGGGGCTTCCCCGATCGCGCAAAGAGCTGGTCGTAGCTCCCGATCACCTCGACGTGGTCGGGGTCGCGGTCGCAGACCCACACCGGGAGCGGGGTGCCCCAGTACCGGTCGCGCGAGAGCGCCCAGTCCACGTTGTTCTCGAGCCACTCGCCGAACCGCCCGCTCCCGACCTCAGGGGGCTGCCACGCCACCTCGCGGTTGAAGGCGAGCATCCGCTCCTTGACCGCCGAGGTGCGGACGAACCAGGAGTCGCGGGCGTAGTAGATGAGCTTGCTCTGGCAGCGCCAGCAGTGCGGGTAGCTGTGCTGGTGCGGCTCGGTGTGGAGCCAGCGCCCCAGCTCCTTGAGCTTCCGGATGATGAGGTCGTTGGTGGCCTTGTCGGTGACGAGCTTCCCTTCGAGCTCGGGCCACGTGGTGCCCTGGAAGGTGCCGTCGGGCGCCCCCGGGCGCACCAGCGCCAGGCCGGGCGCCGTGCCGGCGGCGTAGTCGTCGGCGCCGAAGGCGGGGGCCATATGCACCAGCCCCGAGCCGTCGTGTGCGGTGACGAAGTCGCCGGGGACCACCACCTGGTGGCGGGCGTCGTCGGGGAGCGGCACCACGTCGAGCGGCCGGGCGTAGGCGTGGCCCACCAGCGTGGCGCCCAGGAACGGCTGGCCCTCGATCTCGGCGCCCTTGCCGAGCAGCGTCTCCGCCACCGCCGCGCGCCCGACCGCCAGCACGAACCGCCGTCCCGGGTGCTTCGGTCCGGTGAAGACGGCGTACTCGAGCTCCGGGTGCACCGCCACCGCCACGTTGCTCGGCAGGGTCCACGGCGTGGTGGTCCAGACCACGAGCTCGCGGCCGCTGCCGTCCTGGAGCGGGAAGCTCACGTAGACCGAGTTGTCCTGGATGTCCTCGTAGCCCAGCGCCAGCTCGTGGCTTGAGAGCACCGTGCCGCACCGCGGGCAGTACGGGAGCACCCGGTGGCCGCGGTAGAGGAGGCTGCGCTCGTGCAGGCGCTTGAGGAGGGCCCACACCGACTCCACGTACTCCGCCGAGCAGGTGATGTAGGGGTGCTCGTAGTCAAGCCAGTAGCCGATGCGGCCGGAGAGCTTCTCCCACTCGTCGCGGTAGCGGAAGACGCTCTCGCGGCAGAGGGCGTTGAACTTCTCGACCCCGTAGGCCTCGATGTCCTTCTTGCCGGAGATCTTGAGGCTCTTTTCCACCTCGATCTCGACCGGCAGGCCGTGGGTGTCCCAGCCGGCGATCCGGGTGACCCGCTCCCCCAGCATCGCGTGATAGCGGCAGATCAGGTCCTTGATGGTGCGGGCAAAGACGTGGTGGATGCCGGGCTTGCCGTTGGCGGTGGGCGGCCCCTCGAAGAACACGAAGCCGGGCGCCCCCTGCCCCCGCGACTGGACCTGCGCGAACAGCCCCTCCGCCTGCCAGCGGTCGAGGAGCTCACGTTCCAGCGCGTCGGCGCTGCCCTGCGGCCAGGCCGGGTAGCCCATCAGGCCCCCGTACCCGGCGCGTTGCGGCGATCGGTCATGCGTGGCGCTTGAGGATCAGTTCGGTCTGGACCTGGGCCCGGGTCTGGGCGCCGGCCTGCAGCCCCTCGACCTCGCCGAGCTGGCGTTCGAGCAGGGCCCGGAAGTTGGCGAGGTAGGAGGCGAACATCCGGCTCGCGGCCTCGGAGCGCTCGCGGATCACCTGCTCCTGCTCCTGCGCCTGCTGGACGATGCGGAGCGCCTCGGCGCGCGCTTCGCGCAGCACCGACTCGGCCTCGCGGTCGGCCTGCACCTTGGTATCGGCGCGGAGCTGCTGCGCCGCGACCAGCGCGTCGTTCATCGCGCGCTCGCGCTCGCGGAAGGCGCGGAGCTGCTCCTGCAGGCCGCGGAGCCGCTCCTCGAGCTGGGCCCGCTCCCGCAGCAGGCGGTCGAGCTCGTCGGAGAGCCGGGCCCGGAAGTCGTCCACCTGCTGGCGGTCGTAGCCGGCCAGCGTCCGGGAGAACTCCTGCGACCGCACGTCGTGCGGCGTCAGGTGGAATGCGTCGTCGGTCATTGGGTGCGCCCTCCGAACAGGATCGAGCCGAGCCGGACCATCGTGGCCCCCTCCTCCACCGCCACTGCAAAGTCTCCCGACATCCCCATCGACAGCTCCGGCAGCCGGACCCCCCGGCGCTCGGCCTCATCCCGCAGCGTCCGGAGCCGGCGGAAGGCGGCCCGCTGGCGGGCGGGGTCGTCGGTGAGCTCCGCCATCGTCATCAGCCCCCGCAGGTCGAGCCGCGGCAGCGCGGCCACGGCCTCGAGCAGGGCCGGAAGCGCATCCGGCTCCACCCCGCCCTTCTGCGGCTCGCCGGAACAGTTCACCTGGACCAGGATCGCCTGCCGCACGTCCGGGGCCACCCGCCGGCCCAGCTCCGCCGCGAGGTCCTCGCGATCGACCGAATGGATCAGGGCGAACCGGCCCGCGGCGTGCCGCGCCTTGTTCCGCTGCAGGGTGCCGATCAGGTGCCACGCGACCGGCAGGTCGGTCACCTGCTCCTGCTTGGCCAGCGCCTCCTGGACGCGGTTTTCGCCAACATCGCGGAGCCCCGCCGCCCAGGCCGCACGCACCGCTTCGGGGCCGTGGGTCTTGGTGACCGCCACGATGGTCACCGGGTGTGACCACCCCGCCGCGGCCTGCCGGCCCGCGATCGTCTCCCGTACCTGTGCCAGGCGGTCGGCCAGCCCGGGGAATTCCATAGCCGTTGAATTTACTTGGAGTTACGGACGGGTGAAAGGCGAGCCGGGGCCCGGCGAAGGCCACCACCGGGCCGCTGCCGAATGTGACCGCGGGCCCGAGCGTGCGCCCGGACCCGCGGTCACTGCATTGATGCGGTGGTCAGCGATGCAGGAAAAGCGCAGGGGCCGGTCGGGTGGCCTGGGGAAAGAGCCGGGCGATCAGCGCCCCATAGTAGGATGCACCCGCGCCCGGCATGGTTCGCACGGGAGCGCCGGATTGGGAGGCATAGCCCCGCACCGCCGAGAATCCGCCGCCGTCATCGTCGAACCAGACGTTGCAGAGCTCAGGAACGTTGATGCGGCGGGCCGCCTGGGTGGCTCCGATGTCGGTGATCTCGCGGTACTCGTAGCCACACGATGTCGGCGTGTTGTCGAGCGCGCCAGTGTAGGTCAATGCCGCCGTCACGATCCCAGTGCCGTCCTCGGACACACCCAGAGACCGGAGGGTCACTCCGGGAATAGTTGCGACCGATACCACGGCCTCCTTGGCCATGTCGATCGTCGCAACCTCGGTCCGCTCGCTGGTGATCGGCTGGGCCACCGGTGCGCAGCGTTGCCGCGGGTGGCCCTGCACGGAATCAGCGCTGCACGGCAGCATCGAGTCGGTCGGCACGGTGGAGGAGTACCCGATGGCCGTGTAGGCCAGCAGGGTACCGCCGATCGGGTTCCACGCCACTCCGCCGCCGAGGAAGCCCTCCCGGTTGACTTCACCGTACGCCGAGCAGTCGTACCCCGTGAATTGCCCGTTGCTGGTCGTGGCTGTGTCCTGGATGCATGCCCCCTGCGAACCGGGCGCCAGCTGCAGGGCGGGCAACGGGACCGTGACCGCGGGCGCGTGGGGGCTCCACTCGCCCGCGCCGTAGGTGACCGCGTCGACCCGATACGTCGCAGTGGAATCGTGGTCGTGGGAGTAACCGAACATCGACAGCGCCGCCCCGCTGAAGCTGGGGATCGTCGAGTCCCCTGCGAACGCCACCTCAGCCCAGTGGCCCGACGCGTCCTGGGCCATCGCAGTCTCCTGAAGGTACGGAGTGTAGTACTCCAGGCTGATTCGGCGCCCTCCGTGGTGCGCGAAGACCACGTCCATCTGCCGGCCGAAGTCGTGCAGGACCTCGTCCCCGCCGTCCCGCTCTGCCATGACCTTGCCACCAGCGATCCAGACCCGGTTGCCGCAGAGCGGCGTCCCCGACCTTCGGGCGGCCGCTTCTAAAGCTCCGTAGGCGTCGAGCGTAAACACAACATCCGGAAACCCGGTCGCAGCCACCCCACGATCAGCCGCAGAGGTCACCAGCAGACGTTGCAAATCAGCCCCACCCAAGCTGGGCTGCGCTGCCAGAAGCTGCCCGGCGGCACCGGCCACAAAGGGGGCGGCGTAAGAGACGCCGGGCCGCAATTGCGCATTCCCGGAAGCATTGATGGTGATGATTGAGTCGGATTGAGCAGTCAACTCATATCCAGCGGCACCTGTCCAGAAATCAGCCTCTGGGTCTCTGGTGTTGTTATATCGCACGCCGGATACAACGAGGATCTGATGCTGATACTTGACGTTCTCCAGTAGCTTCGCAACGGCAACGTCAAGATTGGTTGTCCCCGCTTCCTTACCCCCGGCAACCTGCGCAATAGAGTGGTTGGCGCCGTTGTCCGGAAGTGCATAGATGAATAGTCGATCCCTTGCTGACGCCAAGTACTTCTGCAGGCTCCGCTGGAGCCTAATTTCATCCCGACGATCGGTTGAAGAGCCCACCGCCAGCGACACGGACAGCACTTGGACGCCGCGCCGTGCGGCATCTATCATCGTCTGGCTGAAGAAAGCCGTCGGATTTACTGTAAGACCCGCATGAGTCCCCATCGCATAGAGAGTGGTTCTGGAGCGCCACAGCATCCCTGCTGTCCCAGCGCCGTTGTCACCCTTTGCCATCAAGATCGCGGCGATACCCACCCCATGCACAGCTTCAGCAGGCCCATAGTTCACATCCGGCAGAACCTGTTGCGGATTGGGCCGGAGCGTGAAAGGGCCGGCAGGCGGCGAGCCGGCAACGATATCGGCGGGGATCGTGTCGAAGTACATGTCCAGAACGCCGATAGACGGTGCAGAACCGAGTTGCCCGGTCTCACAACCCCAGGCTAGAGGTGCACGCACCTTAATCCATGGGCGAGTAGCAAGGGTGCCCATTCCGGACCATGACGCGCGATGAAGGGCCAGTCCGGAATCAATCGGGTAGCGCCCTCGGACCACAACCGGGGCTCGGAATGTGTTTAGACCGACGAACTCCACGCCCGGTTCTGCCTGTAGGCGCCCAACTAACGCGTCCAACGCCGACATGCTCGAACCGGGGTCTGGAAACTGCAATACGTATCCCTTCGACCCCGACGGGTCAGCGACGTACCCGCCCACAATGATGGCGCCGTACTTAGCAAAGAGGGACCGAATGGTGACGCCAGATACCGTATCTCCAAACTCGACGCTTATCAGATTGCGATAGTACGTAACCTCCGAATCATCCGGTGACCGGAGAAGCGGAGCTCCCGTCATCGGCCACGCCATGGTATCGGGGGGAATCGGTCGAGCTGTATCGGCGATGGCAGCTACGGCTGTGAAGGCAAGCCTGACCTGTTGGACCCCATCCGCCCACACGAACGTCAGTGGCCGCGCGCCGGTCGACTCCGCGGCACCCGTGATGCCGGGCGTGTCCACCAGCCACACGGCCCCAGCATTCGTTGCGGAGTCGGGGGTGAGTGGCGTCAGTCCTTTCTTCCCGTTCAGCGCTAATCCGGGAGCGAACAGCACGACGGCAGAATCAGCGCCAAGGAGCACGCGCACGGGGCTCAGGATTCCGGCTCCGGACCGGTTCAGCACCCGGATCGGAAGCGTCACGCGCCCACTGTTGGGCCGGTCATAGGTCGGTGCGCCCCCCGGGATCAGCACCAAGCCCGTCTTGCAAGCGCTATCGGCAGGGAAGTGGGCCGTCACCTTGTTGCTGCCGCTCACCTCCACGGTGACCGTGGCGCACCCGGGCAGGTTGGTCACACTCCCCGGGGCCACCGGCTGCTGGTCGGACGGCGCCGTCAGGCGCCACGCGTTCATCGGATCGTTCGAGGTGCAGGCGAGCAAGCACAGGGCGAACAGCACGGTCTGCCCCCGTCGGTAGAGGTGTCCGGCGTGCGGATGCGCTGCCTAAGACTGGTCGATCCTTGGCCTACGGGCTACCCGGGAGACGCCCGAGCGCGTTGCGGGTGACATCTGCGCGCCCACACGCCGGGCGCCTCGCGGGCGCGTGCCACCGGATCGGGATCCGGGACACGACTGCGACGCGCCTGGGTCAGGCTTCGACGGTCGGACGATCCTGGGTGGGTGGCGTGTCCGGGCGACTGACGTGGCGTCCCCGGATCAGTCCAGGTTGGCTGCGTCGTGCCGCCAGACACAGTACCGATTCCAAGCAGGGCGGGCAATCACGGATTACTCCCGTGGCCGATTTTCGGTCACCAGAAGTCTGACGGCCGAAGAATATGGGAGCGGTGACGGGGAGTCGGCCCGGCCCTGCCGCGGGTCTACTCGCCGCCGGCCTCGAGGCGGCCGAGCGCGGCGGCGAGCTCCGCCGAGGGGGCGATCCGGAGCGCCGCCCGGAGATCCCGGATGGCGGCAGCGGTATCCCCCTGCGCCTGCTCGGCCCCGGCCAGGTAGGTGTACGGCAGGGCCAGGTCCATCGCCAAGCCGGCCGCTGCCGGTTCGAGCCGATCGAGCGCCACCCCGTCCAGCCCACCGTAGCGGTATGTCGTCCGGGCCAGCTGCCCGGTGCGCGGAAGGTCCACCAGCACCCCGCCGGACCGGTGGCCGCCGAACCGGGCCGACGCCGTGTCCGGAAGGGACGGCTCCAGCCGGAACACGAGCCCCTGCAGGACCACGTAGGGATCGAGCCCGAGGAACTCGCGGCCCGCCGTGACCGACCAGGCGATCGGCCGGCGGCCGAGGTTCTGCTGGATGATCCGGAGCAGCGCGTACTGGCTCGGCAGCAGGCGTGCGCCGGCCGGGATCACGTGCTGAATGGGACCGAGGGTGATCGGCTGGTCGCGGTCCACCGGGATGAGCCGCCCGGCGATGGCCTCGATCTCGGCGTCGGTCATCGCGTGGAGCGGCCGGTCGGGGGGGTGCGCCACGCTGTCGCGCCAGACCGCGGGCGCCGACGCGGGGTCGAACGGACCCGCCGGCCGGTCGCGCAGCTGGCGGAGGTACCAGTCGGTGTTGGCGAGCGCCAGGCACACGACGGTCACGTCGCGCCGCACCCCCTCCACCTCCTGCAGGTACCAGAGCGGAAAGGTGTCGTTGTCGCCGTAGGTGACGAGGATGCCGTACGGCCCCACCGAATTGAGGAGATCCCACGCCACGTCGCGCGCGAGGGCCTGGTCGGGCCCCCGCCGGGTGGCGGCGGGCCAGTTGGCGGCGAGCGGCACGAGCGCGAGCGCCCCGCACCCGACGGCGAGCGCCCGGGCGCCCCGCCCCTTCCACCACCACTCGCGGGCCCGCACCGCAAGCTCCATCCCCGCCCAGAGCGCCCAGACGACGAAGCTCACGACGAAGAAGTAGTCGCGCTCGCGCACCTCGTGGTCGGCCGGGTCGGGGAAGCGCCCATAGAACTGGCTCGCCCCGGGCTTGAAGTTCATGTAGGCCACGAGGCCGAGACCGGTGACGAGCCAGAGCGCGGCGAGGAACCACCACCCGCCCCGGTCGAGCGCCCGATGCCGCAGCGCCCCGCGCGCGCCGAGCGACAGGAACGCCACGGCGACGACGGCGCGCGCCACGTCGGGCAGCGCCCGCCCCCACTGCCAGGTGAAGTACTGGGCGTAGTTGGCGAGCTGCATCCCGACCAGTGCCAGGCTCCGGCCGGGGTTGAGCGGGCCGTGGGCGACGGTCGGGTCGTCGAACGGGGTGCGGACGGGGTACTGCGCCCGGCGGACCACGTCGAGCATCCGGGCCCAGGTGTCGGGCGCGGCTTCGTTGATGGCCGGGTGCTGGCCGGCGCGGATGAGCAGGAACAGGTAGGTCGAGACCCCGACGACGGCGGCGAGCCCGGCGAGCGCCGCGAACCCGGCGCGCCGCTGCACTGCGGCGTACCCTGCCGCCCCGACGAACGCCGCCGCACCGACGGCCGCGAGCGCGCCGTCGCCGAGGCCCACCCCCACGAGCAGCGCCCACGCCCCCGCCACCACGCCGAGCTCGGCCCATTCCGCCCGACGCTCAGCCGGGTCGGCGGCGGGTGCGGCGTGGAGCGTGTGCCCCAGCAGCGCCAGGACCGCGGGCCCCGCCAGCAGCGCCAACAGGTGGTTCCCGACCGAGAGCGCCAGCAGGTAGACGATGAGCAGCAGCGCGCGCGGGGCCGCGGGGGTCCCCCGCCGTTCCCGCCAGCGCAGCGCGAGCCACGCCACCACGCCGATCAGCGCGGTGGCGACGGCATAGACCTCGGTCTCGTTGGCGTTCTGCCACTGGGTGAAGGTGAACGCCGCCACCATCGCGGCCCCCGCCGCCGCGGCCTCCGCCGCCCGAGTCGGCCACGTGCGCCGGAGCGCCTCGTGGATCACGACTGCCAGGCACCCGGCGGTGACGGCCCCCGCCACGGCCGCGAGCAGGTTGACCCGCCAAGCGTAGCCGCCCAGCGGCAGCAGCGCCGCCCAGGTGTGGGCCAGCAGGATGAAGAACGGCGTGCCGGGAGGGTGCGGTATGCCGAGGCTGCGGGTGGCGGCGAGGAACTCGCCGGAGTCCCACAGGGTCACCGTGGGGGCGAGCGTGAGCACGTACCCGGCGAGGGCCGCGACCGCCGCGACCCAGAAGGTGCGCCGCCGGCCGGGGACGGGAGCTTCGGTCACGCCGTGACGGCCGCGCCCTGGAAGCGCCGGAGGTCGGGCGGCCACGGCCCGCCCACCAGCTCGCGGAGCTGGCCGAACGACACCGGCCGGAGGAGGTGCCCGTCGCAGGCCACCGAGACGGTGGCGGTCTCCTCCGAGATCACGATCACCAGCGCGTCGGTCTCCTCGGAGAGGCCGAGCGCGGCGCGGTGGCGGGTGCCGAGGGCCTTGTCGGCGATCGGCAGCTGCGTGAGCGGGAGGATGCACCCGGCGCCGACGATGCGGTCGCCGCGGATGATCGCGGCGCCGTCGTGGAGCGGCGAGTACGGCGTGAAGATCGTCGTCAGGAGGTCGGCCGAGACGGCGGCGTCGAGCGCGGTGCCGGTGGCGAGGTACTCGTCGAGCGCGGCGTCCTTCTCGATCACGATGATGGCCCCAGTGGCGTTGGTGGACGCGGTCACCGGGGCCGGCGGTGAAGGCGCGGAGCAGCCGGGTCTGGCCCAGCCGGGCGAGCGCCTGGCGGAGCTCCGGCTGGAACACGACCACCACCGCGAAGGCGCCGTAGGTGAACACCACCCCGAGCAGGTAGGTGATCATCGAGAGCTTGAGGAGGAACGCGGCGACGTACGCCACCGCGAGCA
>CAMLHU010000047.1 GCA_946479825.1 uncultured Gemmatimonadota bacterium | reverse complement strand
CATCCCCACCACTTCACTTCTTGCCCCATTCTCCTCGTCTCCTCCTCTCCTCCTCACCCCCCATCCCCTTCCGAATTAGCCCAGTCTCAACTACCATTTAGCTATGCCTAAATCGCGCCCTGCCGTCCCCGACGTTCCGCTGACCCGGTCGGTCGAGGACTACCTCAAGGCCATCTACCGCCTGAGTCACGCCGGTTCGGCGAGCACCTCGGCCCTGGCCGAGCACCTGGGCCTCGCACCCGCTTCCGTGACCGGGATGATCAAGCGGCTCGCGGCGCAGGGGTACGTGCGCCACGAGCCGTATCGGGGCGTGTCCCTCACCGCCGACGGCCGGCGGGCGGCGCTCCGCACCCTCCGCAACCACCGCCTCATCGAGGCCTACCTCGTCGCCTTCCTCGGCTACGACTGGGACGACGTGCACGAGGAAGCGGAGCGGCTGGAGCACGCGGTCTCGCCGGCGCTGATCGAGCGGATGGCGGAGGCCCTCGGCAATCCCAGCGTGGACCCGCACGGCGACCCGATCCCCGCGCCCGACGGCACGGTCACCGAAGTGGTCTACACCCCGCTCTCCGAGGTGCCGGCGGGTACCGCGGCCGAGGTGCGGCGAGTGGACTCCAGCGACGCCGAGCGGCTGCGGTACCTCGCGTCGGTGGGGCTCAAGCCGGGGGCGCGGGTACGGGTCGTGGGACGGCATCCGTTCCACGGGCCGATCACCTGCGAGACCTCCGCCGGGACCCAGGTGCTGGGTCCCGAGCTCGGCGCGCTGGTGCTCTGCCGGCAGCATCCCGTCGCGGCCCGATGAACCCTTCCGGCAGCCCGCCGTACGACGGCGTCGACGGCTGGCGCGCGCCGCGCCGCGACCCGAGCCTGCCGGAAGTGCACGGCTCGGTGCACGTGCCTCAAGGGCACTGGTGGCGCAAGCTCCTCGCCTTCGCGGGCCCCGGCTATCTGATCGCGGTCGGCTACATGGACCCGGGCAACTGGGCCACCGACCTCGCCGGCGGTGCGCGCTTCGGCTACGCGCTGCTCTCGGTCATCCTGGTCTCGAACCTCCTGGCCATCGTGCTCCAGTCGCTCGCCGTCAAGCTCGGCGTCGCGACCGGGCGCGACCTGGCGCAGGCCTGTCGCGACCATTACTCGCCCCGGGTGAGCTTCGCCCTCTGGCTCCTGGCCGAGGGGGCCATCGCCGCCTGCGACCTGGCCGAGGTGATCGGCGCGGCCATCGCGCTCAACTTGCTCTTCGGCATCCCGCTCATCTGGGGCGTCTGCCTCACGGCGTTCGACGTGCTGCTCATCCTGGTGCTGCAGCAGCGCGGCTTCCGCTGGCTCGAGGCGTTCGTGCTGGCGCTGGTCGCGACGATCGCGGCCTGCTTCGCGGCCGAGCTCTGGTACGCGCGCCCGCTCTGGGGCGAGGCCGCCCGGGGGCTGCTCCCGACGGCGCGGATCGTGACCGATCCGGGGATGCTGTACATCGCCATCGGCATCCTCGGCGCCACCGTGATGCCGCACAACCTCTACCTCCACTCGGCCATCGTGCAGACCCGCCGGATCGACGGCAACGTGGCGGCGCGGCGGGAGGCGATCCGGTTCGGCGTGATCGACTCGAGCGTCGCGCTCGGGCTCGCGTTCTTCATCAACGGCGCCATCCTCGTCCTCGCGGCCGCGACCTTCCACGGCACCGGCCACGAGGGGGTCGCCGAGATCGGCGAGGCCTACCGGCTGCTCTCCCCGCTGCTCGGCACCGCCGCCGCGAGCACGCTCTTCGCCGTGGCGCTCCTCGCCTCGGGGCAGAACTCCACCATCACCGGGACGCTCGCCGGGCAGATCGTGATGGAGGGGTTCCTCCACATCCGGCTCGCGCCGTGGCTCCGGCGGCTCATCACCCGCGTGATCGCGATCGTCCCCGCGGTGATCGTCACGGCGCTCTACGGCGAGCGAGGCACCTCCCAGCTCCTCATCCTGAGCCAGGTGATCCTGAGCGTGCAGCTCAGCTTCGCCGTGGTGCCCCTGGTCCGGTTCACCAACGACCCGCGGAAGATGGGTCCGTTCGTGAACGGCCCCACGCTGCGCGTGGTCGCGTGGGTCTCGGCGGTGCTCATCGCCGGGCTCAACGCCTGGCTGCTGGTGGGGCTGCTGCGATGAGGGCACGCGCCGCGGTGGTGCTGCTCAGCCTGGCCGGCGCCGCCACCGCGGCGGCACAGGCCCCGGATCCCCACGCCGTCCAGCCCGAGCGGCCGACGGTCGCCACCCACGCCTGGACCGTGGCGCCGGGGTGGGCGGAGGTGGAAGCGGGGATGGAGTTCGACCGCTACCGGGCGGGCCCCGGAGGGGGCGCGGTGCCCGTGGTGCTCAAGCTCGGGCTCGCGCCGCGGCTCCAGCTTGAGTTCCAGGGGAGCGGGGCCGTGCCGCCGGGGGCAAGCGCCGCGCTCGGCGACCTCGCCGTGGCGCTCAAGTGGCGGCTCGCCGACGCCGTCCCGGTGGTCGGGGCGGTCGCGATCCAGCCGAGCCTGAAGCTTCCCACCGCCACGACCAGTGCGGCCGGGACCGGCACCACCGACGCCGGCCTCCTTCTCATCGTGAGCCATCGGTTCGGCGGCGTGGAGCTCGACGCCAACGCGGGATACGTCCGCCGCTCTGGCGACGGGGACCGGGCACCGCGCGACGCGACGCTCTGGACCGTCTCGGCGGGCGGGCCGATCGCGGGGAACGTCGGTTGGGTGGGGGAGTGCTTCGGCTATCCGGCGACGTCGGGTCCTGCGGGGGCGCGGGCGTCGGTCGCGCTGCTTGGCGGTCCGACCGCCCAGCTCCGGCCGTGGCTCGCGGTGGACGCCGGCGTCATCGCCCGGCTGGCGGGGGACCAGCCTTCGGCGCTCTATGCCGGGCTGGTGTACAACCTCGGACGGGTCTGGCGCGCGGGACGCTGACCGCCCAGGTCAGTGCGTGGCGCCGTTCTCGGCGCCGCCTTCGGGGACTTCCACGTCGAGTGCTGGCAACCGCAGGGTGAACACGCTGCCGCCCCCCTCCCTCGGCTCGTACCGCACCGAGCCGCCCTGCAGTTCCGCCAGCTGGCGGCAGATGCTGAGGCCAAGGCCCGCGCGCCCGGCGTCGGGTGCGCTCCCCTCGGGCCGGTAGAACGCCTCGAAGATCCGCTCGCGGTCGCGCGGGGGGACGCCGGGTCCGCGATCGGCCACCCGGAACGCCAGGAAGTCGCCTTCGCGCTCCACGCCGAGCTCCACCGCCTGGTCGGGGGGGCTCAGGCGCAGCGCGTTCTCCACCAGGTTGCTGAGCGCCCGGAGCGAGTGGACGAAGTCGAACCGGCCGATGAGCGCCGGCTGGGCCAGGTCCACCGTCAGGGTGAGCTCGCGCCCGCTCCAGGCCGCCGCGATCTGGCGGTCGAGCGCGCCGAGCAGGTCCTCGGCGGTGTTCGCCTCGGGCTCGAGGTGGACCGCGCCGGCCTGGAGCTTCGAGAGTTCGAGCAGCTCGCCCACCTGGCGGGTCAGCCGGTCGGCCTGCTCTTCGATGGCCGCGGCGCGCTCGCGCTCGTCCAGGCGGGGGTCGCCGGCGAGCGCCTTGATGGCCGCGAGCGGGGTGCGGAGGTCGTGGGAGACCGAGGCGAGCAGGATGTTCTTGAGGCGGTTGGCCTCGCGGAGCGCGGCGGCGTGCTCCGCTTCCTTCATCAGCCGCACCCGCTCGGCGGCGAGTGCGGCGTAGTAGGCCAGGGTCTCGAGCAGCCGCCGCTGCGCCGGCGCGAGCCGGATCGGCGAGTCGTCGCGCAGCGTGAGGACGCCGGTGGTGCGCCCGTGGACCGTGAGCCGGAGCCGCAGCTCCGGCGTCTCGGGGAGCCGGGTCGGCAGGCCCTCGCCCGCCGCGACCTCCACCTCCGCCGCGCCGTCGGCGGCGGGCACGTCGGCGGCGCCGGGGGCGATGGTGCACCCGTCGATCCGCAGCTGCTCACGGATGACCGACGCCACCGCGCCGAGCGCGTCCTCGGCGCGGCCGGCGTTGAGCGTCTCGGCGCCGAGCCGGGAGAGCGAGGCCACCTCCGCGGTGCGGAGCCGCGCCTCGCGCGCCTCCGCGCGCGCCAGCGCGAGGAGCTGGGTGGCGGTGACCGCGGTGGCAAGGAAGGCCCAGAGGACCACCCAGTCCACCGGCTTGTGGATCCAGAGGTCGTTGAACGGCGGCTGGAAGTAGTAGTCGATGAGGAGGAAGCCGGCACAGGCCAGCACCAGGCCCAGCGCGCGGCCGCCGCTCACGCTCCCGCCCAGCACCACGAGCAGGTACGTCAGCACCACCTCGGCCGGGGGCGCCTCGCCGCGGCCCGGGAGGTAGGCCGCGGTGACGAGGACGAGGAGTCCGAGCCAGAGCAGCCAGATCGCGGCCCGGCGCACGACGGGAGTCAGGGCTCGAGCCGGTAGCCCACCCCGGGCTCGGTCACGATGATCCGGGGCCGGGCGGGGTTCGTCTCGATCTTGCGGCGGAGCGTCGTGATGTACACCCGGAGGTACTGCTGCGGGTTGCCGAACGGCCGGCGCCAGACCGCGTCATAGATCTGCTGGTGGGTCAGGGTGCGGCCGGCGTTGAGGAGCAGGGTGCGGAGGATCTCCCACTCGGTGGGCGTGAGGCGGATCGCCTCGCCGTTCCGCCGGACCGTGCGGGCGTCGAGGTCCACCACGAGGTCGCCGACGGTGTAGGAGGTGGTGCCGCGGACCGCCGGGGCCTGGGCCCGGCGCAGGTGGGCGCGGACCCGGGCGGTGAGCTCGTTGAGCGAGAACGGCTTGGTGACGTAGTCGTCGGCGCCCTGGTTGAACAGCGTGATCTTCTCCTGCTCGTCGTGCCGGGCGGAGAGCACCACGATCGGGGTCGACGACCAGCGCCGGATCTCGCGGCAGACCTCGGCGCCGGGCTGGTCGGGGAGGCCCAGGTCGAGCACCACGAGCTCGGGGCGTTCGGCGGCGGCGAGGTCGGTGCCTTCGCCGCCGGAGCTGGCCTCGAGGACGCGGTCGGCCACCTCGCGGAGCGCGTTGGCGACGGCGCGGCGGATGGGGGGCTCGTCGTCGATGACGAGCAGGGTGCGGGCGCGGAGCGGGGCTTCGACGGTGCGGACCACGGTCAGTGCGACGGCGGCTGGACCAGCCGGACGCCATCGTCCTCCTCGCGGGTGACGGCGTCCTCGACCGCGGCGAGCACGCGGAAGAGGCGGGCGGCGCGTTCCTCGCGCAGGTCGGCGGCGCGGGCGCCATAGGCCTTCTCGAGCGCGCGGGCGAGCCGCAGGCGCTCCTCGGGACCGAGCTGCTCCCACCGGGCCAGGGTGGGCCACCATTCCTCGAAGCCGGTCAGCGTCGCGCCCAGGGTCACCGCGAGCGGGCGGTCGCCGGCGCCGATCACGTGGGTGAGCCCCGGCCCCGCGGCGGCCCAGGTCACGCCGGGCCCGAGGCTCACGGCGGCGTCGAGGTCCTTCACGTCCACTACGCCGTCCAGCACCAGCTGGACCAGTTCCCGCCAGACCGCCGCCTGCAGCCGACCGGTCACGTTGCCGCGCACCTCCTTCTGCACCAGCACCGGCACCTTGCCGAGCCGGCGGAGCCAGTAGCGGACGTCGTCGGTACAGGCCGGGTCGGTGCGGGGGCCCGGCACCACCTCGACCGCCGGGATGAGCTCCACCGGCATCAGCGGGTGGGCCACCAGCAGGCGTTCCGGGCGGCGCAGGCGGCCGCAGAGCTCGCTGGCGTGGAGCCGGCTGCTCGAGCTGGTGAGCACCGCCTTGAGCCGCGCCACCTGCTCGATCTGCTCGAGCAGGCGCTGCTTGACGGCGAGGTCGTCGGGGATCGCCTCGATGATCCAGTCGGCGTCGGCCACGGCCTGGAGCAGGCTCCGGCCGCTGCGGAGCTCGGCCAGTCCGGCGTCCGCGGCGTCGCGGTCGGCCTGGCCGGCGTCGGCCAGCCGGTCCACCCGGCCCGCGATGTCGTCGTGGGCGGCGTGGAGCGCGGCCGAGTCGGTGTCGAACACCGCGACCGCCCAGCCGTGGCTCGCGGCGAGCGCCGCCCAGCCGCGGCCGACCTCGCCGACGCCGATCACCGCCAGGCGCGGGTTGTTCTCGTCGATCATCAACGCTCCAGACCGTTGGAATGCCGTGTCGTCACGGACGCACGTCGTTTCAAGATGCTAAGTCGCGGCCCCGGCCGCCACCCACGGGCCCTCGCGCCGGCCGGCGGCGGGGTTAGGTTAGGAAGGTCCACCCCCGACGGATCCCTCCCTCCACCCTTCGTCAGGATCACGACCATGCACCGCACGCTCGTCCGCGCCGCGCTGGGCGCCGCCCTGCTCTGGGCGCTGCCGCCAGCCGCCTCCGCGCAGAAGGCCGTCGCGTCCCCTAAGGCCGCGTCCCGGCCATCCGCCGCCATCACCAGGGGGCCCACGGTCGAAGGCATCACCCAGTACACCCTCGCGAACGGGCTCCGGGTGCTGCTCTTTCCGGACGCGTCGCAGCCCACCGCCACCGTCAACATCACCTTCCTGGTCGGCTCGCGGAACGAGGGGTACGGCGAGAAGGGGATGGCGCACCTGCTGGAGCACCTCGACTTCAAGGGGACCCCGCGGCACCGGAACATCCCCCAGGAACTCACCGAGCACGGCGCGAGCCCCAACGGCACCACCTGGTTCGACCGCACCAACTACTTCGAGACCTTCGCGGCCACGAAGGAGAACCTGACCTGGGCGCTCGACCTCGAGGCCGACCGGATGGTCCACAGCTTCATCGCCGAGAAGGACCTCAAGTCGGAGTTCTCGGTGGTGCGGAACGAGTTCGAGTCGGGGGAGAACGACCCCTCGAGCGTGCTCGAGGAGCGGGTGTTCTCGACCGCCTACCTGTGGCACAACTACGGCCACTCGACCATCGGCGACCGCGCCGACATCGAGCAGGTGCCGATCGAGCGGCTGCAGGCGTTCTATCACAAGTACTACCAGCCCGACAACGCGGTGCTGGTGGTGGCCGGGAAGTTCGATCCCGCCGAGGCGCTCCGGCTCATCCAGGACAAGTTCGGCCGGATCCCGCGCCCCGCGCGCACCGGCGACATGAAGATCTGGCCGACCTACACCGAGGAGCCGGTGCAGGACGGCGAGCGGAGCGTCACGCTCCGCCGGGTGGGCGACGTGGGCTGGGTGATGGCCGGCTGGCATATCCCCGCCGGGTCGGACGCCGACTTCCCGGCCGTGGCGGTGCTCGGCCGCATCCTGGGCGACACGCCATCGGGGCGGCTCTACAAGGCCCTGGTCGAGTCGCATATCGCGGCCCAGGAGTACGTGAGCGCGTTCCAGCTCCGCGAGCCCGGCCTGCTGCTCGCCTCGGCCCAGCTCACCGCCCCCGATTCCGCCGCCGCCGCCACCGCGGCGATCCAGGCGACCGTGGCAGGCTTCGCCGGCACGCCGCCCACGGCGGAGGAGGTGGACCGCGCCAAGGCCGCCATCCTCAAGAACATCGACCTCACGCTCAACAACTCGCAGCGCGCCGCGCTGGGGCTCACCGAGTGGGCCGCGCTCGGCGACTGGCGGATGCTGTTCGTCTATCGCGACCGGGTGAAGGCGGTCACCCCGGCCGACGTGGCCCGGGTGGCGGCGGCGTACCTCAAGCCGTCCAACGTCACCTGGGGGACGTTCGTCCCGACCCCCAAGCCCGACCGCGCCACCATCCCGCCGGTGCCCGACGTCGCCGCGATCGTCCAGAACTACCACGGCGACACCGCGCGGTCGGTGGGCGAGGCGTTCGACCCGTCGCCGGCCAACATCGAGTCGCGCACCACCCGCGCCACGCTGGGCGACGGCTTCAAGCTCGCGTTCCTGCCGAAGAAGACCCGCGGCGGCACCGTGAACGCCGCCATCACCCTGCGGTTCGGCACCCTCGACGCCGTGCGCGGCCAGGCCACCGTGGCCGACCTGGTGGGCGACATGCTGATGCGCGGCACCACCACCCGCACCCGCCAGCAGATCAAGGACGAGCTCGACCGCCTCAAGGCGAGCGTCGGCGTGGGGGGCGACGCCACCAGCGCCACCGTCCGGATCGAGGCCACCCGGGAGAACCTCCCCGCGGTGCTCCGCATCGTGGGCGACGTCCTCCGGAACCCGGCCTTCGACGCCGGAGAGTTCGAGCAGCTCCGCACCGAGGACCTCGCGTCGGTCGAGGAGTCGCGGTCGGACCCGACCGCACAGGGGGTGGTCGCGTTCCGCCGCGCCCTCCGGCCCTTCCCGGCCGACGACCCCCGCGCGGCGCTCACCTTCGACGAGCAGAAGGCGGGCTACACCGCCGCCACGCTCGACCAGGTGAAGGCGTTCTACCGGGGCTTCTACGGCGCCGACCACGGCGAGATGGCGGTGGTCGGGGACTTCGACCCCGGCGCGATCCGCCAGCTGGCCGACTCGCTCTTCGGGAACTGGAAGAGCCCGGCGTCCTACGTCCGGATCCCGACCCCGTACCAGGACATCGCCGGGACCAAGATCGTCCTCAAGACGCCCGACAAGGCCAACGCCTTCTTCCTGGCCGGGATGAACCTCCCGGTCCGGGATGACAACCCCGATTACGCCGGGCTCGTGATGGCCAACTACATGCTGGGCGGCGGGTTCCTCAACTCGCGCCTGGCCACCCGGATCCGCCAGAAGGACGGGATCAGCTACGGCGTCGGCTCCGGGCTCGGCGCCTCCGCCCTCGATTCGGCGGGGATGTTCCAGGCCTACGCCATCTACGCCCCGCAGAATCTCGGCCGGCTCGAGACCGACTTCCAGGAGGAGGTCGCCCGCGCCCTCAAGGACGGGTTCAGCGCCGACGAGCTCGACAAGGCCCGGCAGGGGTGGCTGCAGCAGAACGAGTTGGGCCGCTCCCGCGATGCGTCGCTCGCCGGCACCCTCGCGAATGACCTCTTCGTCGGCCGTACGATGAAGTTCGATGCCCAATTCGAGGCGCGGGTCAGGGCGCTCACCCCCGACCAGGTCAACGCCGCGCTCCGGAAGTACATCGACCCCTCGAAGTTCGTCATCGTCGAGGCCGGCGACTTCGACAAGAAGCCCGCCCAGGCGGTCCAGCCGTAACCGGGCGCGCCCCACCGATCGGCCCCCGTCCCGGATACCCGGGGCGGGGGCCGTTCGCGTCGGGGGAGGTGAAGAACTCGCAAAATCGGGCGCCGGCGCCGGGTCGCCACTGCCATCCGGTCGGCGGTGCGCTATGTTCCTGCCCCGACCGGAGCCGGAACGAGCCATGACCGAGACGACCACCGATACCCGCGCGCTGGGCCGCCAGCTCATCGACGCCTTTGGCAAGGGCTGGGAAAAGGCCCGCGTGGACGCGATGCTCGAGATCTTCACCGACGACGCGGTGTTCCTCGAGTCGCCCTTCGCCGCCCCCCTCAAGGGGAAGGACGCGATCCGCGGCTACTGGCAGGACGTGCCGTACTACCAGTCCGAGATCACGTTCACCTCGGGCGAGATCTTCGCCGCCGGTCCCTGGTTCTCGACCGAGTTCAAGTGCGTCTACCGCCGCCGCCGGACCGGCGAGTGGGTGGACGCCCGCGGCGCCATCTTCTGCGAGACCGACGGGCAGAAGGTGACGGAGATGAGGATGTACTGGATCCGGTGAGCGGTAAGAGGTGAGCGGTAAGCGGGAAGCGTGTGCAAATCAGATACTGCAAGCGGGCCGTCGGGTGAGATCTTCCCCGTCGGCCCGCTCTTCATGATACGCTATTCTTACGGTCCCGCTCACCGCTTACCTCTCACCGCTCACTGTCCCGATCTCTTTCGGGCATACTCGAGCCCCCACTCCATCAGCTCCGGGCTCCGGAGCCCCACCCGCATCGCCTGCTCCACGGCCGACTCCTCGTCCATCGCGAGGTCGAGCATGAAGTAGGGGATGAGCGCGCCGCCCACCCGGTTGGCGCTGGCGCAGTGCACGAAGACCTGGCGTTCGCGATCGGCGCGGAGCACCTCGAGGATCCGGTCGAGCAGTTCGTCGCTCAGCGCCCCCGCGTTCACGGCGACGTTGACGTACTCCATCCCCTCGGCGCGCACCGCCGCGGGCTCGTCGAAGTCGCGCGGCTCCATCGGGTCGCGCAGGTCGAGCACGACGGCGGCCTTCGCCACCTTGAGCCGGCGGATGTGGTGGTCCTTCGGCTGCCCCCCGGTCACGATGTTGGGCGCGGCCTGGCAGGCGTTGATGACTCCGTTGATCGCGTCGAGTGTGGACATGTTGGTCGTGGGTCGTGAGTTGTGAGCCGTGGCCCGTGGGCCGGCAGTGCTCAGGCGCGGCGGAGGAGGATCAGCTGGTGTCCCGCGGCGATGCCGAGCAGGGTGGCGGCAAGGCCCACGATGACGCTCAGGAGGAGGTAGGCGCCGGCGCGGGTCCACTCCCCGTCCTGCAGCAGGCGCACTGATTCCCACGTGAACGTCGAGAAGGTGGAATAGCCGCCGCAGAACCCGGTGACGAGGAAGAGGCGGGTCTCGGGGCTCACCGACGTCGTCTCGAGCGAGTACTGCAGGATCGCGCCGATGAGGAACGCGGCGCTGACGTTCACCACGAGCGTCCCGGTGGGGAAGTTCGACCCCGACCACCCCTGTATCAGGGCGCCGAGTCCGTAGCGGGCGAGCGAGCCGAGCGCCCCGCCGAGCGCGACGTAGAGCCAGAGCATCGGGGGAAGGTAGGGGAGGACGTGAGAAGTGAAAAGT
>CAMLHU010000046.1 GCA_946479825.1 uncultured Gemmatimonadota bacterium | reverse complement strand
GTCACCAGGATGGCAAGATACAGCAACGCGAACGGCGCCGCCCCCACGTACGCCCGAAGGACGAGCGTGATGGCCGTGGCGGCGGCGACCGAGCCGAGCGCCAGGACGAAGGGGAGAATGCGATGGAGCCCGCGTGGCGGCGGGCTCGCAGTGCTCGAAACGGTCATTGGACCTGGGATGCCGGACCGCGGGGGAGTAGGGTCCGTCAAGGAATCTGAGTGTTCCCTTAAAGCTCAGGGTCATTCAGACCTGTGTCAATGAATGATAATCGTCTCCCGGCCATCGTGGTGAGCGCGCCACGGCCCGGGCGCCGGGCTCTCAGCCCGGATTCAGCGGCGCTTCAGCACCGGGACCGCATATTGCCGCGTCCAGTCCCAGGAAGGACCCCATGCGCCCCATCCCCCTTGCGATCGTCGCGGCCGCTCTCGCATTCCCGCCCCCCTGCCGGGCGCAGCAGCCGATCACCCCCTCTCAACTGGCCGTGTTCGCGCCGCTCCCCCCGTCGGTGCCCGCGGCGGACAACCCCGCCACGCCCGCCAAGGTGGAGCTCGGCTGGCGGCTGTACTACGAGACCCGGCTCTCGACCAACGGCCAGCAGTCGTGCAATTCCTGCCACCTGCTCGACGCCTACGGCGCCGACGGCCAGCCGGTGAGCACGGGGGTGACCGGCAAGTCCGGCACCCGGAACGCGCCGACCGTGTACAACGCGGCCGGCCACATCGCCCAGTTCTGGGACGGCCGGGCGCCGACGGTGGAGCAGCAGGCCAAGGGCCCGATCCTCAACCCGATCGAGATGGCGATGCCCTCGCCGGAGTCGGTCCTGACCCGGTTGGGCCAGGTGCCCGGATACATCCAGGCGTTCCGGGCCGCCTTTCCGGACGAGGCCAACCCGCTCACCTACGACAACGTCGGGAAGGCGGTCGGCGCGTTCGAGCGGCAGCTGCTCACCCCTTCCCGGTGGGACCTCTACCTCCAGGGCGAGCGTTCGGCGCTCACGCCGGACGAGGTGCGCGGCCTGCGCGCGTTCCTCAACGCCGGGTGCCAGGGGTGTCACAACGGCGCCTATATGGGTGGCCGGACCTTCCAGCGACTCGGGGTGGTGCAGCCGTGGCCGGGCGCCCGCGACCTCGGCCGATATCAGGTGACCGGCCAGCCGGCCGACAGTCTGGTCTTCAAGGTGCCGAGCCTCCGGAACGTGGCCCAGACCGGGCCGTACTTCAACGACGGCAGCGTGGTCACGCTGGAGGAAGCGGTGCGCCTGATGGCCCGGCACCAGCTGGGTCGGACGCTCACCGACCAGCAGATCTCTTCGATCGTGACCTTCCTCAAGTCGCTGACCGGCGACGTCCCGACCAAGTACACCGGTCCGCCGCCGCCGTTCGCCGCACCTGCATCCCCGGGATCACACTGACCGAGCCGGGGCCGACCGGGGAGCGTGAGCAGCCGCTCACGCTCCCCGTTGTGTTTCCGGCCGATGCGCAGCGCGTCCAATGCTGATACTGCGCGAAGCCGGCCGCGTCGCGCCGACCCTGAACCGACGTTCATCGAATTGATGACAGCGCCGTTCCGTGGGTGACGTTCGCTGTGTCCCGCGTCACCGAGCGCGGGCTGGGGCGAGTCCCATGTTCCGTAGCGCAGGTGGGATGGCCCCGGCATCGTTCGCGATCCCGGGGCCCCGTGTTCTCTGCCGCACGCACCGGAGAAAGGCGGCCGGATGGAGAGTGGCGAGCTCGCGATGACCCCAGGCCCGGTGCCAGCGGTCGGCGCCGCCGCGTCGGCTCGTGCGCTTCGGGCCCGCATCGCCGTCGAGGACGAGACCTCGCTCGGAGAGCGGGTCTTTCGCTCAGCGATGGTGCTCATCTGGGTGGGGGTGGCCGGCGCCGCCCTGGCCTACGGCCTTCCATATTATCGGCTGCCGCTCGCCGACCGGGCGTCGTCGCCGATGGATGAGCTCCTCCGGCCGTCGGGACTGATCGGTCAGGGCTACGGCGTGGTCGGGACCTTCCTTATCACGGTCGGCGTCGGGATGTACTCGATCCGGAAGCGGGTCCCCTTCCTCCGTCGCCTCGGCCGGCTGCATCACTGGCTGCAGGCCCACGTCTTCCTCTGCACCCTCGGGCCGTTCCTCGTCCTGCTGCACACCGGCTTCAAGTTCGGCGGCATCGTCTCGATCGCGTTCTGGAGCATGACGGCCGTCGCGGTGAGCGGCCTCTTCGGGCGCTACGTGTATGGCCACATCCCGCGGGCGCTCCACGGCCAGCGCACCACGCTGGACTCGCTCCGGGCGGCGCGGGCCGAGCTGGTGGAGCGATTGGCGGCCGAGCATCCCGGCGATGCCGGGCGCCTCAAGGCGCTGCTCGACGTGCGTCCGCCGGCACAGCCCCGCGGGCTGGTCCACGCGCTGGTCGTGGCGCTGGGCTACGACCTGGGCCGGCGCTCCCGGCGTCGTCGGCTGCGGCGGGCCCTGGCCGCAAGCACGCTCCCGCGGGGCCTGCGCGACGACCTGGCGGCGGTGACCGGGGCCCAGGCCAGGCTGGAGCAGCAGCACGTGCTCCTGCTCCCGTTCCAGCGCCTGTTCCACTACTGGCACGTGTTCCACCTGCCGCTGACCTTCGTGATGTTCGTGATCCTGGGCGTGCACATCGCCGTGGCGGTGATGCTCGGCTACACCTGGATCTTCTGAGCCCGTGACCCGGTCGCCGCGCGCGGTCCCGATCCGCTGGGTGCTCGCCGTCGTGCTGGCGGCCGCGCTGCCGCGGGCGCTTCCGGCCCAGCTCTTCTCGCCGGGGAAGCTCGCGGCGCCGCACGCGGACCTCGAGGGGATCCGGAACTGCACCTCGTGCCACCAGCTGCGGCAGCGGGGGACGTCCAACGCGCTCTGCCTCGACTGCCACAAGCCGCTCGCGGTGCGGATCGCCGCGGGGACCGGGCTTCACGCCACCTTCGGCGAGCGGAACTGCGCGTCGTGCCATCGCGACCACCTGGGGGTGGATCACCCGCTCGTTGCGTTCGACACCGCCAACTTCGACCACGACACCACCGGCTTCCGCCTCCGCCAGTCGCACGACACGGTCGGGTGCCGGAGCTGCCACACCCCCCGCCGGATCGCCGACGCGGCGGTCCGGGCCTGGGCCACTCAGCACCACGTCCTCGACCGGACGTTCCTCGGCCTGCCACGGACCTGCGCCGGATGCCACGCGGCGGACGACCCGCACGCGGGGCAGTTCGGGGCGCGCGGGTGCGACGCCTGTCACGCGGCCGACAGCTGGAAGCGGGCGCCGGGGTTCGACCACGACCGGGCGCGGTTCCGGCTCACCGGCCTGCACCGCACCGTGACGTGCGCCAAGTGCCACCGGACTGAAACGGTGGAGGGGCGGCCCGTCGTGCGGTTCGCGGGGGTGGAGGCGACGACCTGCGCCGCCTGCCACCAGGATCCGCACCGCGGCGCGATGACCGGCGGGTGCGACGCCTGTCACAGCACCGCCGGGTGGCATCAGGTGCAGCGGGCGGGGCTCGACGGGCGGTTCGACCACGATCGGACCAACTATCCGCTCACGGGGGCGCACGCCCGCCTCGCGTGCGCCGTCTGCCACGACGCGCGCGCGGCCAAGCCGGCCGGGATCCGGTTCTCGTGGACGGCGGGGAGCGAAGGGGCGGCGTTCGCCCGGCCGGCGTTCGCCAACTGCCTCTCGTGCCACCTCGATCCGCACGCCGGTGCGTTCAAGGACGTGAAGGGCGGGCCGGTCTGCAGCAACTGCCACGGCGGCGAGGCGTGGCTCCCGACCACTTACGGGATCACCAGGCACAACGCCGAGGCGCGGTTCGCCCTCACGGGGGCGCACGAGGCGGTGCCGTGCAACGCCTGTCACGCCGGGGCCGACTCCACCCGGTCCACCGTCTTCCGGATCTCGCGGACCGACTGCATCGGGTGTCACGCGAAGAACGACCCGCACGCAGGGCAGTTCGCCGGGCGGCCCTGCGAGAGCTGCCACGCGACGACCTCGTTCACCATCGCGGCGTTCGACCACGCCCGCACCCGGTGGCCGCTCGACGGGGCGCACCGCTCGGTGCCCTGCGCCAGCTGTCACCAGCTCGAGACCCCGCCGGGGAAGCGCCCGTTCCGGCGCTACCGGCCGCTCGGCACACAGTGCCGGGACTGCCACGGAGGGACCTGACATGCGATCCGCCTGCCGCGTTGCCGCGTGGCCCCTGGTGCTGCTGCTCCTGGCGGCCCGGGGAGCCGCGGCGCAGGACCGGAGCCGGAGCCCGCACGGCGCCCTGCCGGCGGGGCTCGACTGCACCGACTGCCACACGAACGCCGCGTGGAAGCCGCTCCGGACCCCGCTCGCCTTCGACCACGACCGCCAGACCCGGTTCCCGCTGCAGGGCCAGCACGCCCGCGCCGCGTGCCAACGGTGTCACCTGGACGCGAAGTTCGACGAGCCGAAGCTCGCGCCCACCGACTGTGGCTCGTGCCACGTGGACGTCCACCAGGGCAAGCTCGGCCCCGACTGCGCCACCTGCCACGCGCCCACGCGGTTCCGCGACGTCAACGGGATCGGCCTCCACGTGCGGACCGGATTCCCGCTCACCGGCGCCCACCTGCAGCTGGCCTGCTCCGCCTGCCACACCGACGCGCGGAACGGCGCGTTCACCGCGCTCGATCGGGAGTGTTACTCCTGTCACCGGAAGGACTACGAGGGGGCCACGACGGTGGACCACGTCACCGCCGGGTTCCCAAAGGATTGCCGCCGCTGCCACGGCGACCTCACCTGGCAGGGCGGGGTGACGTTCGACCACCTCGCCGCGAGCGCCGGCAAGTTCGCCCTGCTCGGCGCGCACGCGCAGCTCCGGTGCGCCTCCTGCCACGTCCCGCCGTCGGGCACGCTCAAGTGGACGCCGAGCGGGCAGAACGACTGCGTTGCGTGCCACCAGGCCGACTACGACCGGCAGCACGGCGGGAGCGGGTTCCCCACCACGTGCCTCACCTGTCACACCGTGAACACCTGGAACACCACCTTCGATCACGGGGCGGCGACCGGAGGGAAGTTCACGCTGATCGGGGCGCACACCGCGCTCGCCTGCTCGGCGTGTCACGTCGCCGGCTCGTTCCAGCCGCGCTGGACTCCGTCGAGCCAGAACGACTGCATCACCTGCCACCAGCCCGACTACGACCAGGCGCACACCGGCTCGGGGTTCCCGACCACCTGTCTCACCTGCCACACCGCGAGCTCGTGGTCCGGCGCGAGCTTCCGCGACCACGACGCGCAGTTCTTCCCGATCTACTCCGGCGCCCACGCCGGGCAGTGGAGCAGCTGCGCCACCTGCCACACGACGCCGTCGAACTACGCAGCCTTTACCTGCCTCTCGTGCCACACCCACGACCAGGCCACGACCGACTCGCACCATACGGGGGTGTCGGGCTACAGCTACAACAGCCAGGCCTGCTACTCCTGCCACCCGCAGGGCCGGACCAACTGATGCGCGCGGTGCTCCGGCTCCTCACGCTCGGGGTGGTCGGCGCTGCGATGGATGCCGCGCCGGCCGCGGCCCAGGATTCGGCCCGCGTGGTGGTCCAGTACCTGGCGGGCGGGAACGTGTACCTGAGCGGCGGCGCCGCGGCCGGGATGCGCGGTGGCGACACGCTCGACGTGCGACGGGTGCCGGCCGGCGAGGCGGCGGGGCCGCTGCTCGTGGTCGCGAGCACGAGCGACCGGTCGGTGGTCGCGTTCCTCGGGGCCCCGTACTCGCTCACGCGGGGTGACACGCTGGCCGTCACGATCCGTCACGCGCTTCGGCCGGCGGAGCCGGTGAGCGCCGTGCCGGTGGCCGGCCCGGCGCCCGCGGGCGCACCGCCACCGCGGCGGACGCTCCGTGCCGACGGGAGTCTTTCGCTCGACCTCGACTACCTCCAGACCCGCACCACCGGGCTCGGCGCCGATCCCCAGCTGGTCGAGCGCAATTTCACCTCGCCCTCGGTCGGGGTCCGCTACCGGCTCCAGGGGCTGCCGGGAGGCTTCGAGTTCCGCGCGGGGGGCCGAGCCACTCAGCGGAGCAGCACCGGGGACGTGGTGGCGCCGGCCACCCTGGTACAGGTATACGAGGCGGCGCTCTATCGCCGCAGTGGGTCGTTCGAACTCGAGCTGGGGCGGTTCTACGATCCGTACGAGTATTTCAGCGGCTACTGGGACGGCGTGCTGCTGCACCGGGGCCGGGAGTCGTTCGGCGTCGGGGTGCTGGCGGGCTTCGAACCCGACCTCGGCAACGGCGGGCCGAGCGGGCGGTATCCCAAGGTGGCCGCGTTCGCGCACGCGCGCGCAGGTCGCGGATCGGTGCGGTACCGGACCAGCCTGTCGGTGACACGGGTATTCCCGACCGACACCACCCCCGTCCACACGCTCGCGGGGGTGGCGCAGGACCTCCGGGCCGGCCGGCTCGGCCTCACCAACACCATCCAGGTGGACCGGAATCCGGAGTCCGGGCGCTGGGTGGTCACCCAGTTCCTCGGCCGGCTCTCCACCCAGGTGGGGCGCGCCGGGACCGTCTACGCCGGCTACACCATCCGCCAGCCGTACCTGCTGGGGCCGGTCACGAGCGTGATCCCCTTCCGGCGCGACCAGGTCAACGCGGGGTTCTCGGTCTGGTCGGGGCTGACGAGCGTCTATGCCGACGTGAGCACCAGCCGCCAGCCGGGCCTTTCCGACCAATGGGCCGTGAGTGCCTCCGCCTCGCGGCGTTCGAGTCGCGTCGGTGGCGTGGGGGGTGCGCTCTCCGCCACCTGGTGGACCGACTCGCAGTCGGACGGGCTGCTGCTCTCGCCGTCGGTGACCCGGCGGTTCGGTTCCACCGACCTCGACCTGACCTATCAGTTCTACCGCAGCGCCTTCAGCGGCACGACCACCCTGTCGCACGCCGTTGAGCTCGCCGCCCGGATGCCGCTCGGCGCGCGGACCCAGTTCTCGGCCCGACTCCGCCAGCAGGTGGGCCGCTTCCTCCAGAGCTCCGGCGTCTCGGCCGGGCTCTGGTACTCGTTCTGAATGGACCAGGACACCCTCATCATCCTCGGCGTCGCCGCCGGCCTGGTCGTGCTGGCGGTGCTGCCGTTCGTCTGGCGCGCCCGCCGGCTGGAACGCCGGGCGCGGGAGGCCGCGGCGCAGGCCGAGCGGTACGGGCTGCACGAACCGGTGTCGCTGCACCCGGTGGTGCACCCCGGCGCGTGCATCGGGACCGGCGCGTGCGTGTCGGTGTGTCCGGAGGGGGACGTGCTGGGGCTGAGCCACGGCCAGGCGCAGGTGATCGCCGCCGCGCGGTGCGTGGGCCACGGGCTCTGCGAACGCGCCTGCCCGGTGCAGGCGATCACGCTGGTGTTCGGCACCGCGACCCGCGGCGTCGAGCTGCCGCGGGTGCAGGGCAACTTCGAGACCAACGTGCCCGGGCTCTTCATCGTCGGGGAGCTCGGCGGGATGGGCCTCATCCGCAACGCGTTCGAGCAGGGAAAGCAGTGTGTGCAGGGGATCGCCAAGCGGCGGTCGGGCGGGGGGCGGCACCGGGCCGCCGACGGCGCGGCGATGCTCGACGTGGTGATCGTCGGGGCAGGGCCGGCGGGACTCAGCGCCTCGCTCCATTGCCAGCGCCTGGGCCTGTCGTTCCGGACCATCGAGCGGGAGGACGTGGGCGGGACGGTGCGGTACTACCCGCGGAAGAAGATCGTGATGACCCAGCCGATGGAGATCCCGGGCTACGGGAAGCTCCGCGAGACGGAGATCCCCAAGGAGCGGCTGGTGGAAGTCTGGCAGGAGGTGATCGCAAAGACCGGGATCGCCATCGCCACGGAGGAGCTGGTGCAGAAGGTGGATCCCGCCCCGGGCGGCGGGTTCACCGTGACGACCAGCAAGGGGAGCTACCGGGGGCGCCACGTGATCCTGGCCATCGGCCGGCGGGGGATCCCGCGCAAGCTTGGCGTGCCGGGGGAGTCGCTCCCCAAGGTGAGCTACTCGCTGCTCGAGCCCGAAGCCTATCGCGGCGACCGCATCGTCGTCGTGGGCGGCGGCGACTCCGCCGTGGAGGCGGCGATCGCCCTCGCCGACCAGCCCGGGAACGTGGTGCACCTCTCGTATCGGCAGGCGCAGTTCAGCCGGATCAAGGCGGGGAACCAGCAGCGGATCGGCGAGGCGATCCGGACCGGCAGGGTCCATCCTCTCTGGCAGACCAACCTGACCGAGATCACCAGCACCGAGGTGGTCTATCGCGAGGCGAGCGGCGCCGTGGGCCGGCTCCCGAACAGCCAGGTGTTCATCTTCGCCGGCGGCGAGCTGCCGACGCCGTTCCTGCGGGCGTGCGGGGTGGAGCTGGAGACGAAGTTCGGGGAGCGGTGAGGGGGGCGGGGGTCAGTGGGTCAGCGGTCGGACGGGCCGCGAACGGGATCCATCCAGCCCCGCCGGATCTCTGCCAACGGGATGCTGCTCAGGTACGGCTTGATGTCGAGCACGGGCGTGCCGTCGAGCATGTCCACGCCGTGGACGCGGAGGGTGGCGCCGTCGTGGCCGAGGAGGCGGACCACCGTGAGGCCGATGGGGTTGGGGCGGCGGGGGGAGCGGGTGGAGAAGACGCCGTGCGGACGGTCGGCGGTGGGGGGCGTCGAGAAAAGGTCGTACCCTTCCGAGCGGTCGAACACCCAGAGCACGTAGAGGTGCGAAAACCCGTCGATGTCGGTGAGCCCCGCGGCGAACTCGGGGAGGAGCTCGATCGTCCCCTCGGCCTCGTGCCGCGCCCCCGCGCCGCGCGGCACCTGGCTCACATCAGTGTACGGGCTCCGGATCCGCCCGATCGGTCGGAAATCCATCTTCGCACCTCTGGATCGCATTCCCCCTCTCCTCGTATGAGGAGAGGGGGCCAGGGGGTGAGGCCCTAAGCCCTAAGCCCTCTCCTCGTATGAGGAGAGGGGGCCAGGGGGTGAGGCCTACCTTTTCACCATCACGAAATCTCCCTGCGCCGGGTGGGTCGTGAGTTCCTGGCTCCAGTGGCCGGTCACCTTGCCGTCGAGGTACTTGCCGGAAAAGCCGAGGTTGCCGCAGTCAGTGCAGCGCCCCTGGAGCCGGAGATAGACGATCACCGCGCTGTCGGACTCGATGAGGGCCGACACACCGGTGTCGTTGGGCGGGCTCGGCAGCCAGCCGTGGGCGGTGATGACGAACCCCCCTTCGAGCGTCCCGCCGCGGAGCGAGGCCGGGACGCTCTTGTCGTCGGGGGCGCTCGGCAAAAGCGTGACCGTGGCGACGATATCGCTGTCGCCGGCCCGATGGGCGGTGAGCGTCCAGGCGCCGGTCAGGAGCGCCGCGTCGCCCGGCTTCGGGTTCTCGGCGGAGCCGCGGAAGCAGGCGGCGGTGAGCAGGAGGAGGGGAAGAACGCGGACGATCCGCACGGTCGCTCCGATGGAAGGAAGTGAGGCGGCGCCGGTCAGGGGCGCTTGGGGCGGGCCCACCCCACGATGATGCTGATGTTGTCGCTGCCACCGCCGTCGAGGGCGTCCTGCAGGAGCCCCTCGGCCACCTCGCGGGCGGTGGTCATCTGCGCCAGCCGTTCGGCGATCCGTTCGTCGCTCACGTGCTTGGTGAGCCCGTCGGAGCAGAGCAGGTGGACGTTGTTCCAGTCGGCGCGCAGGCGGGTGACGACGGGCGTGGTGGTCTCACCGCCGATGGCGCTCGACAGCACGTTGGCGAGGCGGGACTTCTCGCCGGCCGCGCGGGTCCAGACCCCCTGGTCCACCAGGTCCTGCGCCATCGTCTGGTCACGGGTGAGCTGCGACAGGCGGCCGTCGCGATACAGATAATAGCGGCTGTCGCCCACCTGCAGCAGATAGTACCAGGGCCAGACACCGAACCAGAGGGTGAGCGTCGTCGCCATCCGCGCGCCGCCGCTGGCCTGGGCCCGCCGCTGGACCTCGGCGTGGGCCCGCATCGCCGCGTCCTGCAGCGCCGCGGTGAAGGCCGACTCCTCGGCGTCGGCGCGGGTGTAGCAGTCCACGCCCTCGAGGAGGTAGGTCGTGGCCACGTCGAGCGCGGTGGCGCTCGCCTCGCGGCCGCCCGCCGCGCCGCCCACGCCGTCGGCCACCATCGCGATGTAGGCCAGCCGCTGGTCGGCCAGGGGGCGGCGCTCGACCTCGCCCAGGTTGGTCTGGTGGATGGTGAGCCGCTTGTGGAGCGAGGCGACGAGGAAATGGTCCTGGTTGTCGGGACGCACCTTGCCCGGGTGCGAGAGACCGAAGACCTCGATCTCGTCGTCGTCGGGGCGGCGCGCGGGGGTCGTGGTCATCAGCGGGCGGCGGCAGCGTGGCGGCGGACCTCCTCGGTCCCGCCAAGCACGACGGCCAGGGTGTTGAACGGGGCCTGGTGCGCCATCACGAAGTGGGTCCCGTCGGGCGAGACGTCCCAGTTGGCGTGCGGCGAGGCCGGCTCGAAGTCGGAGGCGTCGAAGAGCGGCGTCCGCTTCACCACGGCGAAATCGGGCGAGGTCCGGACCGTCGCCTCGATCAAGGTCGGCCGCCCGTTCTCCAGGCCGTCGTAGTAGAGCGTCCGCCCGTCCGGCCCCCAGCGGACCTCGATCCCGCCTCCCTGCGACACGAGGGTCTTGGCGCCGCCCGGGAAGGGCTGCACGTACACCTCGAAGCGGCCGGTCTCATCGCTCAGGTACGCCATCCACCGGCCGTCGGGGGAGAGCGTGCCCTC
>CAMLHU010000045.1 GCA_946479825.1 uncultured Gemmatimonadota bacterium | reverse complement strand
TGAGCCGCTTGTCCAGGAGCCCCAGCACCCGCGGCACCACGTTGTCGCGGCCCCGGACCCGGTCCACCGGGATCACCTTGCCCTCGGCGTCGAGGCCGAGGACCGGCTTGACGTCGAGCATCCCGGCCAGCCAGGCCCGACCCTTCGTTACGCGGCCCGACCGGATGAGGTTGTCGAACCGGTCCACCGTGATGAAGCAGCCCGACTGGCCGCGGACCCGCTCGAGTTCCTGCACGATCTCCGCCCCGGTCCACCCCGACTCGGCCAGCTCCGCGCCCCGCAACGCCAGCAGCCCAAGGCCAAGCGACGCCGACCGGCTGTCCACCAGGTGGATCCCGCCGACGCCGGTCGCCTTCCGCGCCGCCTGCGCGGACTGGAACGTCCCCGAGAGCCCGCCGGAGAGGAGCACCGCGACCACTTCGTCGGCCCCGGTGCGGGCGTCCGTGAACGCCTGCACGAAGTCGGCGGGGGCGGGCTGGCTCGTGGTCGGCAGCGCCTTGCTCTCGCGCAGGCGGCGGTAGAACTCCTCCGGCTTGAGTTCGACCCGGTCCTTGAACGTCCGGTCACCGAAGAGCACCTGCAGCGGCACCAGGGCGATGTGATGCCGGTCGAGGATGCTGTCGGGGAGGTCGGCCGAGCTGTCGGCGACGACCGCCACCGGCCGGGTCTCCCCGTGCGCCAGCTTGCGATGCTGGGCCCGCATGTCCTCGGCCTTGGTGGACTGCACCGCCCCCCACCGGGCCGCGAATGTAAAGACGGCATCCGGGGTGTCGGTATGCACATGGACCTTGAGCAGGTCGCCCGCCATCACCACCACGATCGACCCGCCGAACTGCCGGATCGCCGCGCGGACCTCGTTGGTGGCGGGGAGCTGCTCGCCGCGCACCAGGAACTCGGTGCAGTACTGGAAGTCGCGCTCGGCCGCGACGGCCGCCTGGGCCGCCGGGGTTAGCTCGGCCTCGGTGACGAGGGTGAAGTCGGCCGGGAGGATGGGGTTCCCCTCGATGAACCGGACCACGCCCTCCACCATCAGCACGAACCCCTTGGCACCGGCGTCCACGACCCCCGCCTCGCGGAGCGCCGCGAGGAGTTCCGGCGTGCGGGCGAGCGAGGCCTCGCCCTCGGCGAGGGTCCGCCGCATGAACGTGAGGACGTCGTCGGTGGTCCGGGCGGCCCGGAGCGCCGCGGCGCCGGCCTCGCGGGCCACCGTGAGGAGCGTCCCTTCGCGCGGCTCGTCGAGCGAGGCCTCGAGGTGGGCCGCGCCGGCCTGGAGGCACTCCGCGAGTTCGAGGGTGGTGAGCTGGGAACGGTCGCCGGCCCGCTCGGCGAAGCCGAGGAGGAAGTGGGCCAGCATCATCCCGGAGTTGCCGCGGGCGCCGAGGACGGCGCCGCGCGACATCGCCTGGACGGTCTCCGGAAGCGGCGCGTCGCCGAGCGCCCGGAGGGCGTCGGCGACGGCACGAAGGGTCAGGCTGAAATTGGTCCCGGTGTCCCCGTCGGGGACCGGGAAGACGTTGATACGGTTGATCTCCTCGCGCCGATGGGCGACCCAGTCGGTCGCGGCGAACAGGGCCCGGGCGAGCCGGGGACCGTCAACGTAGGTGATGCCCAAGCCGCGCTCAGCCCTGGACCACCGCGACCCGGATCTCAGCGATCACCTCGGGGTGCAGCCGCACGGCGACCATGTGGTCGCCCAGGGTCTTGATGGGGTGCTCGAGCTCCACCTTCCGCTTGTCCACCGGGTGGCCGAGCTTCGCGAGCGCGTCGGCCAGGTCGTGGGCGGTGATGGAGCCGAAGAGCCGGCCTTCCTCGCCCGCCTTGCCGGTCAGCGTCACCGTGAGCGCGCGGAGCGCGGCGGCCTCGGTCTCGGCGCCGGCCTTCTCGGCCGCCAGCCGGACGCTGCGCGCCTTGGTCTCGGCGGCGATGCGCTTCTTGTTCCCCTCGGTGGCCTCGTAGGCCAGGCCGCGGGGAAGGAGGAAATTGCGGGCGTAGCCGGGCTTGACCTTGACCAGCTCGCCGGCCCGGCCGAGGGACTTCACGTCCTCGCGGAGAATCACTTCCATCGTCAGCCTCCCTGGGCGCGCGCCAGCCGGCGGCGCCGGAAATCGATCCAGGTGTCAGCGAGCCCCAGCCCGAAGAGCCCCGTCACCACGAACACCGAGAGCAGGACCACAGCAACCAGGGCCAGGATGCGTCCGGGCCAGGTGAGCCGCCGGACGCCCGGCCAGATGACCGCCAGCCCGCGGGCCACATAGAGCCCGCCAAGCGCCACGAGCAGGTTGGCGGCGACCCCGTCGGTGGGGAGCAGGCCGGTCGCCTGCGCCAGCGCGAGCGCCAGGCCCGCCACCATCAGCCAGACGAGGTGATCCGAGAACCGGAACGCCTCGAACGGCGCCATCGGAGCGCCCACCGGCTCGGCCGCGATCCGGTGGTACCAGCGCCACGCGAGCCCGAGTCCGAGCGCCCCCACCAGGAACAGCATCGCCGGCGCGAGCTGGGCCATCTGCCCGGCGGTGTCGGCCACGGTGCTGAGGAACCCCACCAGCGTGGCCGACGCGGCGGTGCCCTGGCTTGCCGCCGCCGCGATCAGGTCGCGGTAGCTCGCCCAGAGGTCGCGGGCCGTGGCCAGCTCCAGCGCCCGGAAGTCGAGCCCTGTGGCGCGCAGCAGGACGGCGAACACCGCCCCCGAGACCACCGCCGCCGAGAGCGCAGCCTCCCCGGCGGGGCGCCGACGCCCGACCGCCAGGAAGAGGAAGCTCCCGGCGAGCAGCGCGCCCCACGCCTTCACGGCCTGGTCCGACAGGCTGCCGGGTGCCGTCCACCAGGCCGCGGTCCAGAGCAGGCCCAGCGCCAGCCACCACCACTCCACGAACCGACGCGGCCGCGAGAGCAGGAGCAGCAACGTGAGCGGGACCAGGAAGAGGCCCCACGGCGCCACCACCAGGAACCCGACCAGGGCCAGCGCCGCCCCCGGGCTGGTGCGGGGCTGCGCCGGCCGTTCCGACGTACTCAGCCCGCGTGGCCCCGGATGTACGGGATCAGCGCCAGCTGGCGCGCGCGCTTGATGGCGGTGCTCAGCTGCCGCTGGTGCCGGGCACAGGTCCCCGACAGGCGGCTCGGCAGGATCTTGCCGCGCTCGGTCAGGAACCGGGTCAGCGTCCGCTCATCCTTGAAATCCACGATCCGGACGCCGGATTCGCAGATGGCGCAGGTCTTGTTGGGGCGGCGCATTATTCGTCATCCTCCTCGTCCGACTTGCCCGCGGTCACGGGGACCGGCTGGGCGCCCTCGTTGGCAACGACCAGGAACCGGAGCACGCTCTCGTCGAGCTTGACGGCGCGCTCGAACTCCGGCAGCGCGGTCGGGACGGTCTCGAACTTCGCCACGACGTAGTAGCCGGATTCGTGCTTCTTGACCGGGTAGGCGAGCGTGCGCTTCCCCCAGTGGTTCACCTGGGGCGCTTCGACGCCGGGCTGCTGGATGAGGGCGTGGAACCGAGCGAGTCGCTCGTTGATGGCGGCCTCTTCGAGGGCAGCATCGAAGATATAGACCGCTTCGTACGGACGGGTCATGACACCTTCCTTTGGACTGTTCGCCCCGGCCCTGGTGTGGGGCGTCGGGGAGGATGAATGTGACGGGCGTAAGTATAAACGGGGGGCCCGGTTGGGCCAAGTCCCGGCGGGCCGGCCGCGGCTAGCAGCCGGCCAGGCCGAGCCGGGCCGCCGAGCGGCGGGGCCCCGAGCCCAGGAACGCCCGGCGGAGCCGGCGGGAGGCGCTCACGTCGCCGATCCCGCCGAAGGCGCTTCCGACGCCGAGCGACACGGCCCAGTTGGGCGTGCCCGTCGTGAGCCCGTGGTTCACGTCGAGCACGACCTGGAAGCGTCCCTGGCCGGGGGTGACGGTCACCCCGCCGCCGAGGTAGCGGGTGAGTTGCTGGGTCGAATCGGCCGAGCCGACGTCGGCGCTGTAGGAGAGCGCCAGCGATACCACCGGGCTCGCCACGTACCCGGCGTCGAACGCCAGGGTGGTGGCGGTGGCCGCGGTGAGCGCCGACGTCCCGGCCGAGCTGCCGATGTCGCGGGAGGCGCTCACGCCGAGCGTGAGGGGGTCGGCGGGAGAGGCCTCGATGCCGAGGTTGCCGCTCCAGCTCGTCTCGCCGGAGCCAAGTCCGCAGGCGCTCTTGCCGGTCGGCAGCACGACGTCCACGCCGCCCAGGAGGGTCGGCTCCCAGGGGAGGCTGAGGTCGCGCGAGAAGAGGGCGGAGACCGGCGTGTCGCCGAGGCCGGTGGTGGTGTAGGTGCGTCCGGAGCGGCTCGCGGAGAGGTGCAGCATCGACGGGTTGATGCTGAAGGTCGCCCAGCCGGCCGGCTGGTACTCGGCGATCCCGCCGATCCCGGTCTCGGTCGCGCCGCGGGCGAACTTGACCGTGCCGAAGGTCGCCCCGCCGCTCCAGGACGACGCGGCATCGGTGTCGGCGGAGCCCGACTGGGCCTGGAGCGCCAGGGGCGTGGCGGCGAGGAGCAGGGCGACAAAACGGAGGCGCATCGGGGTTCCTGAGGTCGGGGATCGGCGGGGACGATAACGCGCCGGCCGCCCCCAGGGGAGCGGCCGGCGCCGGGATTTACGGGATCCTTGCGCGGGTGAGCGCCGTCACGGCGCGTCGGGCATCGCGACGGTGCCCTTCCGGACCTGCTTGCCCCACCCGAGGCCGGAGCCCCGGATGGCGGTGACCACGGCCTTGACGACCACCAGGTACATCACCTGTCGGTAGACGAAGCGTTGCAGCAGGACGAGGGTCGAGAGCCAGCGCTCCTCGTCCGGCTCCATCCAGAGGGCGATGACGGCGGCGAGCCAGTCGATGAGCAGGAACGCCGTGTAGAAGAACACGACCTGCTCGAGGGTCTGCACGGCGAACTCGGGGCCGTGCATGACGCCCATCAGGTACACCGTCACCAGCGACCAGAGGAACAGCAGGTCGGCGATCGGCGAGAGGAACGGGAAGAGCAGCTGGAAGATCCAGACGTTCGGCAGGCCCACGAACCCGAACAGGCCGTACCGGGGCCGGAGCAGGGCGTCGCGGTGCTTCCAGGCGCACTGCAGGGTCCCGTAGCTCCACCGGAACCGCTGGCGGAAGAGCATCCGGACGGTGTCGGGGGCTTCCGTCAGTCCGACGGCCTTGTCGGCGTAGGCCACGTGGTAGCCCCGCTTCAGGATGGCCATCGTGAGGTCCTGGTCCTCGGCCAGGGTCTCGCCGCTGAAGCCGCCAGCCTCGACGATGAGCGCCTTGCGCCACGCGCCGACCGCCCCCGGGACCACCGTGATGCAGTTGAGGAGCGAGAACGCCCGGCGGTCGATGTTCTGGCTGGTGATGTATTCGATGGCCTGCCACCGGGTGACCAGGTTGATCCGGTTGCCGACCTTGGCGTTGCCGGCCACGGCGCCGACCCCGGGGTCGGCGAGCGGCTGCACCAGTTCGGCGATCGTCCCCGCGGGGAAGATGGTGTCGGCGTCGAGGGCGACGATCACTTCGCCGTTGGCCCGTGCCACGCCATAGTTGAGCGCGCTCGCCTTGCCGCCGTTGGGTTTGCGGAAGGCGCGGACCCTCGGCTCCCCGGCGAAGGCCTCCTCCACCACCGCGGCGGTGCGGTCGGAGGAGCCGTCGTCTACGACGATGATCTCGAGCTCCGGGTAGTCCTGGGCCAGGAGCGAGGCCACGGTCCGGTTGACGACCGGCTCCTCGTTGTAGGCCGGGACCACCACCGAGACCGACGGCCGGAAGGGCGGGGCGGCGGGGCGCCGGGCGTGGCGACGCGAGTAGCGCTGGCGGGCGGCCAGGAGCAGGATGACGAGCAGCCGCGCTGCGCCCAGGACCATGGCCACGAGGAATACGGCGTGGAGCGCGAGCTCGATCCAGCCGATCACCGAGTACGAGGTCAGCGTCACGAAGCGCGAGAAGGCGGAGCGGGGGGGCAGCCGGGCCATCGCCTCGTCGGTGGGGACGCCGGCGAGCGCCGTCACCGTGGTGATGGTGTAGCCGCGCGCGCGGATCGAGTCGATGAGCGGCCCGAGCGCCGCCACGGTCTGGGAGCGGTCGCCGCCGCCGTCGTGGAGCAGGATGACATTCCCGCGGTCGAGCTGGGCGAGGGTCCGGGCGATGATCGTGTCGGTGCCGGGGGTGGCCCAGTCGCTCGGGTCGATGTGGAGGCCGACCGTGATGTAGCCCAGGTCCTGGGCGATGGACACCGGCACGAGTTCGTCGGCCGTGGTCGGCTCGGCGTCCCCGAAGTACGGGGGGCGCCAGAGCGCGGTCCGCCGGTCGAGGATGGCCTCGAGCAGCCGCTCGGTGGCGTTGAGCTCGAAGCTCGTCGTCTTCCGGCCCACCAGCGCCAGGTTTGGGTGGGTAAAGGTGTGGCTCCCGATCTCATCCCCGTCGCGCAGCTCCTGGCGCACCAGGTTGGGATGGAGCTCGACGTTCTCGCCGATCACGAAGAACGTGGCGTGCACCCCGCGCGAGCGCAGGGTGTCCAGGATCATCGGGGTGAAGATCGGGTCGGGGCCGTCGTCGAAGGTGAGCGCGACGGTCTTCTTCTTCCGGCCGTAGCGCCGGATCACGTAGGTGGACGGCAGGCTGTCCACCCGCTCCCAGGTGACGTCGCCGGTGGCCGGGTCCACGAGGATCTGGCGCCGGCCCGGGGCGGGTGCCGAGACCATCCGCAGGATCTCGCCGGTGCCGATGAAGTTGACGTCGTAGCCCACGTACATCGAGTCGAGCGCCTGGGGGGACGGGCCGAGGCCGCCGCGTCCCAGCACGTTCCAGACCGACGGGTCCTCGGAGCCCAGACGCCAGATGCCGACCCCCGCGACGCCGGCCTGCTCGGCGGCGCGGATCTCGTTCCACGCAGTCACGCCGTCGAGGTACCAGACGATGTTGCTGGTGGAGTCGGGGTCGTCCCAGTGGAAGCCGGGGTTGCGTGCGTCCCGGTCCATCGCCGGCGCGATGCCGTGGTCGCGGGCCAGCTGCATCACGTCCTGGAAGGTGAGCTCGACCGCGCTCTCGGTGGTGTCGGACCAGAGGTAGCCGTACTGGCCGACCCCGACGATCACCTTGTCGCGCGGGATCCGGGTCAGCAGCTGCCGGAGGTTGTGGTCGAACCACGGCTGGCTCGCCACGGGGCCGGGCGGGTCGGAGGGGTCGTGCTCATCGTAGAGCATCAGGAACAGGCGGTCGTTCACCGCCGCGTACTGCTCCACCGGCCAGGACGGGTCGTCGCCGGGGACGGCCTGGGTGAGCAGCCGGTGGTCCCGCTCGAGCACCGGCCTGAGCTCGCGGAGGAACCGGAGCAGGAGGGGGTGGAGGCCCTGCGGCAGGTCCTCGAAGTCGATGGTGACCCCGCCCAGGTCGTAGTGCGCCACCGTGTCGGCGATCTCCCGGATCGCCGCCTGCCGCGCGCGCTCGGTGCCGACCAGGCGCCGCACCGCCCCCGCGTCGAACCCGTCGGCGGTCGCGTTGGTCAGCATCAGGAGCACGAGCGGCGGGGACTTGGCGAGCGCGGCCTGCGCCAGCACCCGCCGGTCCACCTGGAACCGGAGCGGGAGCGAATCGCCGCGGGGGCGCACCAGCCCCCACTCCGCCACGATCCAGTCGAGGCGGTCCACGTTGCGCCGGAGCGACGCCAGGGAGTTGTCGTCCCAGTTGACGTAGAATCCCACCACCGTCGGGTCGGTGGCGCCGCGGTGCGCGGCGAGGGCGCTGTCGGCGCGCAGGTGCCCCCGGCTGATCGGGAGCTCGGAGTAGCGGAGCGCGCGCCGGGCGGGCCGGCGTTCCCGCGTCAGCTGCTGGAACAGCCGCTGGCGGGCCGCGAGCCGCTCACGTTCGGCGCGGGCGGAGATGGTGTGCTTGACGGGGCGCCGTGCCGTGCGCGGGATCCGTCCGAGCGAGTCGGCGGCGGTCTGGCGGAGCGGAAGGTCCGGGAGCAGCGGTGGGACCAGCATTCCGGCCACGACCACGAGCAGGACCAGCGTGCTCAGGACGCCGAGCGCGATCATCCCGGCCTTGAGGCGGGCCTTCCGGCGGCCGGAGGGGTCGAGGAAGGTCTGGCGAGCGTGGTGCGTGGTCACACCGAAAGCTAGGCGACCGGGCGGGCCGTTCCAAACCGCGGGGTGGCCGGCCCGCCCGGGACCGGTATCTTCCACGCCGTGACCACCGCCGCCGCTCCGCGCGACGCCCGCGCCGCGATCCTCGCCGGCTTCCTCGGCTGGACCCTCGACGCGTTCGACTTCTTCCTCGTCGTCCTCACCCTCACCGCCATCGGGCGCGAGTTCGGCCGCCCCGATGCGGCGATCGCCTTCTCGCTGTTCCTCACCCTCGCCTTCCGGCCGGTGGGGGCGTTCGTCTTCGGCCTCCTGGCCGACCGCTACGGGCGCCGGCTCCCGCTCATCGCCGACCTCGTCTTCTACTCGATCGTCGAGGTGCTGACCGGCTTCGCCCCGGGCTACGCCAGCTTCCTCGTCCTCCGCGCGCTCTTCGGGATCGGGATGGGCGGCGAGTGGGGCGTCGGCGCCTCGCTGGTGATGGAGAAGGTGCCGCCCGAGCGGCGCGGGTTCGTGTCGGGCCTGCTGCAGCAGGGATACGCGGCGGGATACCTCCTGGCCGCCGTGGCGTACTACGTGGTGTTCCCGCGGTGGGGATGGCGCCCGCTGTTCTGGATCGGCGGCCTCCCCGCGCTGCTCGCGCTCTTCGTCCGGGCGCGGGTGCACGAGTCGGAGGTGTGGGAACGCACCCGGCACCGCGACTGGGGCGAACTCGGCCGCGCGATCCTCCGCCACGGCCCGCTGTTCCTCTTCCTGACCGTGCTCATGGCGATGATGAACATGACCTCGCACGGGACCCAGGACCTCTTCCCGACCTTCCTCGAGCGCAGCTGGGGGCTCGATCCGCACACCCGCGCCATCGTCACGGCGATCTCGATGGTGGGCGCCCTGGCGGGAGGCCTGGTGGTCGGCCGCTGGTCGGACCGGATCGGGCGGCGGCGGGCGATCGCGCTGGCGCTGGGGGGCGCGGTGCTCGTGATCCCGCTCTGGGCGTTCGCGCCGTCGCTCGGCCTCCTCGTGGTGGGCGCGTTCGCGATCCAGTTCCTGGTGCAGGGGGCGTGGGGGGTGATCCCCGCGCATATCACCGAACTGGCGCCCGACGGGGTGCGCGGGTTCCTGCCCGGGTTCGCGTACCAGTGCGGTGCGTTGCTCGCGAGCGCGTTCACGTGGGTGCAGGCGCTCTTCGCGGCCCGGGTCTCGTTCGCCTGGACCATGGCGCTCTCGGCCGGGGTGGTCTTCGCCGTGGCGGCCGTCGTGGCGCTGGCCGGGCCCGAGCGCCGGGGCGTGGCGTACGGCGCGGGGGAGGGGCGATGACGCCGCGCCACGGCAGCGCCGAGCTGGCCGAACGCCTGCTCCACGCCGGCCTGCCCTGGCTCACGCCCGACGCGCGCGCATTGCTCCGCCGCCTCATCGACCGGGCACCGGCGGCGGTGACGGCGGCCGAGGCATGCCGCTGGGCCGGCGTGGCCGACCGCCACGGGCTCCGCCGGTTCCTCGCGCACGCGGGGCTGCCCAGCTTCCGCGAGCTCACGGCCTGGGTACGGGTCTTCGTGCTGGTGCTCGAGTGGGAGCGCGCGGGGACGACGCTCTCGCGCGCGGCGCAGGCGGCGGGCCGGACCCCGGGGGGCTACACCCGGGCGGTGCAACGGGCGACGGGGCTGCCGTGGCTCGAGGTGCGGGCCCGGGGGTCGACGTGGGTGCTCGTGCACCTGCTGGCCCTCTTCCGTCCGCCGGCCGACCCGGTCGTCCAGGTCGCGACCGGCTGACGGGGCCGCCTCCCGGAACGAGAACGCCGCCCGGTCAGGGCGGCGTTCGTGCGTTCGGGACCCGGGGCGGATTACCGCCGCCGGCCGAGGAACCGGAGCAGGAACAGGAACAGGTTCACGAAGTCGAGGTAGAGCGCCAGCGCGCCGACGATCGCGTAGCTGCCGGTCTCGCCGCCGGGGAGGGAGAGCGCCATCGCCTTGAGCTTCTGCGCATCCCACGCGGTGAGGCCGGTGAAGACGATCACGCCGACCACGGAGATCACGAACTCAAGGGCGTCGTTGTGCCAGAAGAAGCTCACCAGCATCGCGACCAGGAGCCCGATGAGCCCCATCACCGCGAACTGGCCGACCCCCTGCAGGCTCCGGCGGGTGACGGTGCCGTAGAGCGCCAGCGCCCCGAACATCGCCGCGGCGGTCAGGAAGGTCGTGGCCACCGAGGTGCCGGTGTAGAGCAGCAGGATGACGGAGAGCGTGGCGCCGTTGAGCGCCGCGTACAGGAGGAAGAGCCCCGCGGCCGTCGCCGGCGCGAGCTTGGCGACCCGGGCGGAGATCCACCACACCAGTCCGAGCTCGCCGAAGAGGAGGACGTAGAACAGGAACCGCGATCCGACGATGGTCTGGGCCAGCCCCGGGGTCGTCGCGACCGTCCAGGCGACGGCGCTCGTGACGGCGAGCCCCACGAACATCCAGCCATAGACTTTGCGAAGGAAGGCCGACACGGCGGCCTGTGCGGCGTCGGCACTCGCCCACGAGGGGGCGGCGGAGCGGAAGGCGTTGGGATCGGTCATAAGTGGTCCGGTTGAGGGACGGGGGAAAGGTAATGGGGGGGAGCGTGGAGCGTGGAGCCGGGAGCTTGGAGCTTTGGGCTTAGGGCGTAGGGCTTGGGGCTTAGGGGTTGGAGCCTAGTCCTTGAGTAAGACCCCTGAGACC
>CAMLHU010000044.1 GCA_946479825.1 uncultured Gemmatimonadota bacterium | reverse complement strand
AGTTGCCGATGGCGCGCTTCTGCGTTGCGCCGGGCGTGCCCGTCACCACCAGCTCGTTCAGCTCCACCGCCGCCAGGCTCAGCTCGAAGTTCACCGTCACACTCGAGCCCGCCGCCACGGTCACGGTGCTGGCGAGCCGGGGGCCGCGCGGCGAGGGGCTGCCGCTCACGGCGGTCGAGGCGCTGCTCGCCGGGTCGGCGGTCGTCGCTTCCCAGGCCGGCGGCACCGTCGAGGTGGTGCGCCCGGAGGAGACCGGGCTGCTGTTCGCCGACGGCGACGTGACCGGCCTGTCCGCAGCCCTGCGACGGATGCTCACCGACGGCGCGTTCCGGCGCGCCACCGCGACCGCGGGGCAGGCGCTGGCGCGGGAACGGTTCGCGCCGGACGGCGCCAACGCGGCGATCCTCGCGCTGTACGACGAGGCCCGGGCGGAGCGGGCGCGATGACCCGACGGCAGCTGTGGCGCGGGGCGCTCGCGGCGGTGGCGCTGCTGGTGGCCGGGCTCGCGGTCCGCTCGCTCATCCGGGCCTGGCGCCAGGCCGCGGCCCAGCCGGTCGAGTGGCACGTCGCCCCCGGGTGGATCGCGCTCGCGGCCGCGGCGGCGGTGGCGACGTACCTCGTCCTGATCGAGGCGTGGCGGTTGCTCGTCCGCGGCTACGGCGAGGCCGCGCCCGTCGGCCCGGCGTTCCGCGTCTGGATCCTCTCCAACTTCGGCAAGTACCTCGGCTCGTTCGGCATCGTCGCGGGGATGGCGGTGCTCGCGCAAGGCGCCGGGATCAGCGCCACGGCGGCGGTGACGGCGGCCGTCGTGATGCAGGCGCTGTCGCTCGCCACCGGGGTGGCGCTCGCGGGCCTCCTGGCCGGGCACGAGCTGCAGGGGCTGGGGCCGGTATTCACGTGGGGGGCCGCCGTGGTCGGCGCGGCGGCGATCGCGGCATCCGTGGTGCTCGCGTCGCCGCGGGCCGTGGGGCGGTTGCAGCGGCTCCTCCCCGAGCGGGCCCCAATGCTCCGGGCGGCGCCGCCCGGCGGGATCCTGGTCGCCTTCGTGGCCAACGTGGTCGCGTGGGTGGGGTATGGCGCGGCGATGATCTGCCTGAGTCGTGGGCTCTTCGCGGGGGCGGCCCCGGGGTGGTTCGACGCGATCAACGCCTATACCGTCTCCTATCTGTTCGGCCTCCTGCTGCTGTTCGTCCCTGCGGGGCTGGGAGCGCGGGAAGCTATATTTACCGCCTTGCTGGCCCCGGCCATCGGGGTCAAGGTCGCTGCCGCGCTCGCCGTGGCCAGCCGCATCCTCCTCACCCTGATCGAGATCGCGCTCGCCGCGGCCTTCGCGTTCCGCCGCCGATCGCCCGACGCGGTGTCCTCCACCTCCCGAGACCGATGACGCCCGAGACCGAGCTGCATCCGCTGGATCGCCTCCCGCGCTGGGTCCCCGCGACGCTCTACGCGGTCCTGACGCTGCTGGTGTTCCGCGCCTACCTCCCCGGGTCGGCGGACAACATGCTGGTGGGGCAGGATACGATCGCCGCGGGCGTCATGTTCCGCTCGTTCTTCGTGGACCATGTACGCCTGCTTCACCGAAGCCCGCTCTGGAATCCGTTCCTGTTCGGCGGCGTGCATTACCTCGAAGCGGGCGGCGGCGACACGCTCTACCCGACGGCCATCCTTCATTTCCTCCTGCCGATGACCCAGGCCCTCGCCTGGAAGCTCATCGTGCACGTCTTCCTGGCCGGCGTGTTCATGTATCTGCTGGCCCGCGCCTTCGGGGCGCGTCGGTGGATCGCCCTGCTGATCGGCTCGGCGCACCTGCTGTCCGCCAACCTGGTGAGCCTGGTCTGGGGCGGCCAGGACGGGAAGATGTATGTCATCACGCTTTTCCCGGCGGCGCTTTGGCTGCTCGTGACGGCCATCGAGCGGCGGTCGTGGATCCGCTACGTCTGGCTCGGCGCCGTGTGCGGCCTGATCCTCATCGCGCACCCCCAGCTCGCGTTCTACGCGTGGCTGGCCCTCGGGATCTTCGGGGTGACGATGATCTGGCACCGCCGGGCGGAGGGGCAGGCGGCCCTGCTCGGACGGATCGGCGGAGGGATCGCGGCGCTGGCCGTGGCCATCGGCGTCGCGGCGATCCTGCTGTTCCCGATGTACCGGTACCTGCGGCACGACAGCACCCGGATCGGGCGGGATATCACCTGGTCGTCGAGCTACTCGATGCACTGGGAGGAAACGGTCGGGATGTTCCTTCCCGACTTCGCCGGCGTGGCCGACACCTACTGGGGCAAGAACCCGCTCAAGCACAACCTCGAATACGGCGGGACGCTGATCCTGCTCGCCGGCCTCGCGGCGCTCTGGGCGCTGCGTGGGGACCGCCGGCGCTGGGGGCTCCTGGCGATGGCGCTCGTCCCGTGGGCCTACGGTATGGGTCTCGACACGCCGGTCTTCCGGGTCCTCTACGCATTGGTCCCGCCATTGCGCAATTTCCGGGCGCCCAGTCTCGCGATGTTCGTCGCGTTCACGGCCATCAGCCTGCTGGCGGCGCTGGCCTTCGAGCGCGGCTGGGGATCCGGGAACGACGAGCGGACCCGAAGGCTGGTCCGGCGGACGGTCGGTATCGGCGCCGTCGTGGCGCTGGTCGCGGGTCTGGTGGTGCAGGGGGGCGGCACGGCCGTCTTCGCCCCGTGGACGGCCATCTTCGGCCAGCCCGATGCGTACCACCAGCAGGCGCTCGCGGCCAACGTCGGTCCCCTCGCGCTCGGTGCGGTCCTCCTGGGCGTGTTCGGCGGGCTGGCCTGGGGCGCGATGCTCCTCGCGGAGCGCCAGGCGGTCACGCCGAGGACGATGTTCACGGCGCTGATCGCGCTGGTGGCGGTGAATGGACTGCGGGTGGACAGCCGGTACATCGAGGTCGTGAAGTACACCGACGTCTTCCCGGACGACCAGGGTATCGCCAGCCTCCGGAGCAGCCTCGCCCCGGGCGAGCGGGTGCTGGTGTTCCCGGCCGGCTTCCTCCGCGATCCGCACTATCACGACGGCTATCTCGCGACCTACCGGATCCCGGAGGTCTTCGGCTACCACGGGAACCAGCTCAAGTGGTATGACCTCTACACCCGCCGGGCCGAGCGTGAGAGCGGTGCACAGGACTACTGGATCCGGTTCCTGACCAGCCCGGCGCTCGAAGCGCTGTCGGCGCGATACGCCATCCTGCCTCCGACCTCGGATTCGGTCCAGCTCCCCGGCTGGCAGCGGCTCGGCGGCAACGAGGCGCTCTCCATCTTCCGGAGTGAACGCGCCCTGGCCGGAGGGGCGGTGCTGTCCACCCTGATGGTGGAACCGGACACCGCCCGGCAGCTCGACATGCTCTGGACCCCCGGCTTCGACGTCCGCACCACCGCCGTGGTCAGCGCGCCGGTGCCCGGTCTGGCGGGGAAGACCGGCTCCGCGGGCGGGGCCGGCACGTTCCGGATCACCGGCGACGGCGCGGACACCGTCGCGGTGGACGTCACGACGAGCGGCCCGGCGTTCTTCCTGCTCAGCCGGAACTGGCATTACTTCTGGCACGCCACCGTGGACGGCGCCGAGGTCCCGGTCGTCCGGGCCGACTACACGCTCATGGGCGTGCCCCTGGCCGCCGCCGGTACCCACCACGTGGTATTCCGCTATCGGTCGCCGATCGTGGACTGGTCCACCCACCTGACCGTAGCCACCTGGGCGCTGGTCCTCGTCGTGAGCGCCATCGCTCTGGTCGTCGGCCGACGGAGGCCTGCCGGTGCCTGATCGCGCCCTGGTCTGCGTCCCGACCTATAACGAGGCCGAGAACATTTCCCGGATCGTGCCGGCGATCCTCGGTCAGGATCCGCGGCTCGAGGTCCTGGTCATCGACGACGGCTCCCCGGACGGGACCGGCCAGATCGCCGACCAGCTTGCGGCGGCGGATCCCCGGGTCCACGTGCTCCACCGCACCGCGAAGGAGGGGCTCGGCCGCGCGTACCTGGCCGGATTCCGCTGGGCGCTGGAGCGGGAGTACACGCTGGTGTTCGAGATGGACGCCGACTTTTCCCACGACCCCAAGTACCTGCCTGACTTCCTCCGCGCCGTGGCCGACGCCGATCTCGTCCTGGGATCGCGCTACGCGGGCGGGGTGAACGTGGTCAACTGGCCGATGAGCCGGCTGCTCCTCTCGTGGTTCGCCAACAAGTACGTCCGGTGGGTGGCCGGACTCCCGCTCACCGACTCGACCGGCGGGTTCAAGTGCTTCCGGCGCGAAGTGCTGGCCGCGATCGACCTGGACGACGTGCGCTCCAACGGCTACGCCTTCCAGATCGAGATGAGCTTCCGGGCCTGGCGGAAGGGGTTCCGCCTGCGGGAGATCCCGATCGTCTTCGTGGACCGGGTCGAAGGGCAGAGCAAGATGAGCAAGCGGATCGTGCGGGAGGCCGTGCGGATGGTCCCGTGGCTGCGACTCTCGGCGATGCTGGGGCGCCTGTGAGCGGGACCGTCTTCTACAAGATGACCGGGTCCGGCAACGACTTCGTGATGCTGGACGGACGGTACGTCCGGGACGAGGACTGGACCCCCGACCGGATCCGCGCCGTCTGTGATCGCCGCCGCGGGGTGGGGGCCGACGGGTTCCTGATCCTCCGGCCGGAAGGGCCGGCGGCCGTCCGGATGCTGTTCTACAACTGCGACGGGTCGCGGGCGCCGATGTGCGGCAACGCGTCGCTCTGCAGCACGCGCCTCGCCGCCCGACTGGGGCTCGCCCCGGACGAGTTCACCCTGGTGACCGATTCCGGCGGGTTCCCGGTCCGGGTGCTCCCGGGCGAGGGCGAACGCGCGGAGCTCCATCTCCCGGATTTCGACGCCCCCCGGCGCGTCGAGGTGGCCACCCGTCCGGGCGAACATTCCATCTGGTTCGCCCGCTCCGGGGGCCCGCCGCACGTGGTGGTGGTCTGCGACGACGTGGACCAAGTGGACGTCGAGCGGCGGGGCCGTGAGCTCCGGTACGACCAGGCGTTCGCCCCCGATGGCGCCAACATCAACTTCGTCAGCCTGCCGAACGCCGCCTCGGACGGACGGTGGCCGATGCGGACCTACGAACGGGGGGTTGAGGGTGAGACCCTCGCCTGCGGCACGGGGGCCGTCGGCTGCGCCGCGGTCCTGGCGACCCTCGGCCGGCTCAGCCCCCCGGTCGTCCTCCTGAGCCGTGGCGGGTTCCCGCTCGGCGTCCGGTGCACCGTCGGCCCCGAGCGGATCCGAGACGTATGGCTGGCAGGGGAGGGCCGCCTGCTCTTCAGGGGGGCCCTGGCCTGACGGCGGCCAGTCTGTGAGTTGATGCCTGTTTGTACGGGGCCCGGCGACGACCGGGCCTCGTGGCGTTCCGAGATTGCGGGCCAACCCTATGGCAGGCAATCGGTTGCCGGGCAGGGCCAAGTTATCCACCCATTCCCACTCAGCGACTTTACATAATACCTATTATACGACCTATAGATATTCGAGCCGGCGGCGGCAAAGAAGCGACCCCGGTCCGCTTTGCGCGGGACCGGGGTCCTTGGTCGAAGCCGGCTCGGGGCTGCCCCGACGACGGTCAGTACTGCTCGGTCGGGACCTTGCTGATCGCGTCGTCCCGCTTGGGCAGCGCCCCCTTGGACAGCTCGGCCAGGCGGACGGCGGCTTCCGTGTAGACCGGGGTCTTCTGGTACTTGGTCGCCACGGTGTCGAGCGCTGCGATCGCCTGGTCGGTCTTGCCGGCGACTGCATACGCGCGGCCCGCCTTGAGGAGGTAGTCGGCCTTGAGGTAGTCGAGGTCGGCGGCCTGGCTCGCCTTGAGGTAGGCGTCGGCGGCATCGGCCGGCCGCCCGGTGTTCTCGAGCGCCGCCGCCAGCAGCCCGTACGCGGGCACCGCGTAGGCAGGCGCCGGGTGGCCTGAGAGGTACTGCTGCAGGTTCACGGCGGCCAGGGCGTACTGGCCGTTGATCATCCGGACCTGGTTAAGGGCGATCACCGCCTGATTGGCGGCGTCGGTCCCCGAATACCGCTCGATGATCTGCTGCAACTGGGCGGACGCCGCCGCGAAGTTGCTCGCTTCGGCGACGCTGCGCGCCACGTCGAACGCAGCCGCGGCCGCGGCCTCCTTCCTGGCCTGCCAGCTCCGGACGAACCAGAAGCCGAGCCCCAGGACCACGATCGGCCCCGCAATGAACGTGATGCGCCGCTGATGGTGGCGGATCCACTCGCCGGGTTGATCGCTGAAGCTGGGTACGGTCTGCGCCATGGCTCGTCTGCTGACTGGTCGGTCGCCGGAAGGCCCCGGCGGGCGGAGGGACAGTGGTGCCCCCGGCGCGATTCGAACGCGCGGCCTACAGTTTAGGAAACTGCCGCTCTATCCAACTGAGCTACGGGGGCTAAGCCCGGAATTGTAAGGGGGTTAGCCCGACCCAGTCAACCGAACCTGATTTCGGCAAGCCGCAGGCCCTGTTGCAGGTCGGACGATGTAACTATATGACATCAAATGTCTTGTAGTGCTCGACGTCATCCGAAATCTCGACCTTCTCCACAGCGGAGACCTCGGCGAACTCGGGGCCCCGGCGGATCAACCCCTCGAGCGAGTCGATGGCATCCGGGGTTCCCTGAGCCACGACCTCGACCGACCCGTCGGCCAAGTTCCTGCCATAGCCGGTGAGTCGGAGCCCCACCGCGTGACGGGCGATGAACCAGCGGTATCCGACCCCCTGCACTCGACCCCGGATCCGGAAGCGGACGGTCACTGCCTGGCGCGCTCCCCTGCCCGCTCCCGCGCCACCCGGCGCCGGTGCCACAGCACATACCCGGCGATGATCAGGAGGCACGCCGGGAGCACCCGGTACACCAGCCAGTGGTGGGCCTGGGTCCGGAACGCGGCGTCGACCGCCTGGGTCAGCTCGCCCGAGTGCTGGCCGATGACCCAACCGATCCAGGTGAGGACGGCGCACCACGCCCCCGCCCCGAGCGCCGTGAACAGCACGAACCGGCCGATCCGCATCCGAGAGATCCCCGCCGGGATCGAGATCAGGTGGCGGACCACCGGGATCACCCGGCCGATCAGGGTGCCGATCTCCCCGTGCCGGCGGAAGAACGCCTCGCTGCGGTCGAGCGAACGCTCTGAGACGAGCACGTACTTGCCGTACCGCCGGAGGAGCGGTTCGCCGACCCACACGGCCGCCCAGTAGTTGGCGAGCGCCCCGACGACGCTCCCCACCGTGCCGGCGAGGAGGACGAGCCAGGGGTCGAGCTGGCCCTTGGCCGCCAGGTAGCCGGCGGGCGGCATCACGAGTTCGCTGGGCAGCGGGATCACCGACGATTCCATCGCCATCAGGGCGACGATGCCGGGATAGCCGAGCCGTGCGAGCGTGTCGAGCAGCCACTGAACGAAGTGTGCGAGCATCCTGGGGACTACTCCTTGAACCCGTGCAGGCCGAGCAGCGGGACGAAGCGAACGTCGCTCACGGCGGTCGGGACGAGTTCGCCGCCGCGCCGTTCGAGCACGGTCAGGCGCTGGGCGTCCCGTTCGCCGAGGGGGAGCACGATGCGTCCCTCCGGCGTGAGCTGTTCCGCGAGGGGGGCGGGCACCGCGGGCGAGGCGGCGGCCACGACGATGACGTCGAACGGCGCGAGGGGGCGCCAGCCCAGCGTCCCGTCGCCGACCACCACGGTGGCGTTCCGGATGCCGGCCGCCGTGAGCGCCTGGCGCGCGCGTCCCGCCAGGTCGTGGAGCCGTTCGATGCTGAGCACGGCGTCGGCCACCTGGGCGAGGAGCGCGGTCTGGTAGCCGCTCCCACCGCCGACCTCGAGCACCCGTTCGCGTCCGGTGAACCGGGCCAGCTCGAGCGAGCGGGCCTGGACCCACGGCTGCGAAATGGTCTGGCCGCCGCCGATCGGGAGCGCCTCGTCCTCGTAGGCCCGGTGCCGCAGGCTCTCCGGAACGAAGAGGTGCCTCGGCACCTGTGCGACGGCCCGGAGCACCGCGAGGTCCCGGATCCCCTTCTCCCGCAGGGTCTCGACGAGACGGGCGCGATAGCCCCCGTAGCTGTCGCCCTCCCCTACCCCTCGAACGACCACCCCCGCACGGTGTCGATGAGCTTGTAGTTGGTGAGGTCCATGTGGAGCGGGGTGATGGAGATGTAGCCGTCCCGCACGGCGTCGTGGTCGGAATCGGCGCCGCCCGTCCACGTGATGGTGCCGCCGCCGATCCAGAAGATCTCACGTCCCCACGGATCGCGCATGCGCGTGAGCGACTCGGAGAAGTAGCGGCTGCCGAGCCGGGTCACCTTGATCCCGCGCACTTCGGTCGCCGGGCCCGGCGGAAGGTTGATGTTGAGGAGGGTGTCGGCCGGGAACGGATCGACGGCGGCGATCTGCTTGACCAACCGCGTGATGAGCGGCCCGTACGTGGCCATCGCCCCCGGATCGTGCCCGGCGTACGACAACGCGATCCCCGGCACCCCCAGGGTGACCGCCTCCATCGCCGCCGCGACGGTCCCTGAGTACAGCACGTCCTCGCCCATGTTCGGGCCGTGATTCACCCCGGAGAAGACGAACGACGGCCGGTCGGGCATCAGCGCGCCGAGCGCCAGGAGGACGCAGTCGGTCGGGGTCCCATCCACCTGAAACGCGCCGTCCGGTCGGCGCGCGGGCCGGACCGGCCGGTGCAGCGTGAGCGAGTGGGAGGTCCCGGACTGCTCCCGATCCGGCGCCACCACGGTCACCTGCCCCACGCTGCGGCAGGCGTCCGCGAGCAGGCCGAGGCCCGGGGCCAGGATGCCGTCGTCGTTGCTGACCAGGATGTGCACGCTTACCCCTCGGGCGGCGCGGGACGCGGGGCCGGCTTCCGTCCTTCGAGCACGGCGAGGAGCTCCTCGAGCGACAACCGCAGGTCGATCACCGTCTCGGCCGCGATCGCCCGGCGTGCGGCCGTCCGGAGTTCCCCGGTGCGCCGGTACTGGTCGATCCGCTGGCGGGCCCCCTCGATGGTGTACTTCTCGGTGTAGAGGAGGTGCTTCACCAGCATGATGAGCTCCACCTCGCGGCTCTTGTACACCCGGTTGCCGGAGCGGTTCTTGGCCGGGTTGAGGAAGCGGAACTGGCTCTCCCAGTAGCGCAGGACGTGCGGCTTCAGGTCGGTGAGCGCGCACACCTCGCCGATCGAGAAGAACTCCTGCACCGGCCGCGGGGCGGTCACGCGCCGACCTCCGCCTTGGGCGCCCGTTCCATCAACTCGGCCACGGCGGCGCGGGGGCTCCGGCCTTCGTACAGGATCTTGTGGACCTGCTCGCAGATCGGGAGCTCCACCCCGTGGCGCGCCGCCAACGCGACCGCGGCGCGCGCCGTCTCGGCCCCCTCGGCGACGGTGCGATGGGCGGACCGCCACTGCTCGAGGGTGGCTCCGCGGGCGATCTCCACGCCGAGCGAGCGGTTGCGGCTCAGCTGGCCGGTGGTCGTGAGCAGGAGGTCGCCGAGTCCGGCGAGTCCGGCGAAGGTCAGAGGGTCGGCTCCCATCGCCCGTCCCAGCCGGGCGATCTCGGCCAGCCCGCGCGTGATGAGCGCCGCACGGGTGTTGTGGCCCAGCCCGAGCCCGTCGAGCATCCCGGCCGCGATGGCGATCACGTTCTTGAGGGCGCCGCCGAGCTGGACCCCCACCACGTCCGCGTTGGCGTACACCCGGAACTCCGCCGTGCTGAGCGCCTCCTGGACCGCCACGGCCGTCGCCGGGTCCGCGCTCGCGGCGACCACCGCCGTCGGCTGCCGGGTGTACACCTCTTCCGCGAAGCTTGGCCCCGAGAGGACCGCCACCCGGCCGGTCGGCAGGAGTTCACCCGCCACCTCGCTCAGCAGCGAGAGCGATTCCGGTTCGAAGCCCTTGGTGGCGATGACGACGATCGCCCCGGGGGCCACCGACGGCGCGATGCCGGTCACCACCCGACGGAACACGTGGCTGGGCGGGGCGAGCACGACGAGCTCGGCGCCGGCGACGGCCGCCGGGGCGTCGCCGGTCGCCCTGATCCCGGCGTGCAGGGGCTTGCCGGCCAGATAGAGCGGATTCTCGTGGCGGCCGTTGACGGCGGCCACGACCTCCGGTTCGTAGGCCCAGAGGCGGACGTCGTGCCCGCGGCGCGCCAGCAGGTCGGCGAGCGCCGTGCCCCAGTTCCCCGCCCCGATGACGGCGGCCTTCACGGGCCCCCCGGTCCGGGTGGCGTCGCGGGCGCGCCGCGGCGGAAGCGGTTCTCGGTCCCGGCGAGCAGCCGGCGGATGTTGGCGCGGTGGAACCAGACGATCGCGGCGGCGAGCGCGAGGTGGAGCAGGATGAGCGGTCGCTGCGCGGGGTACATCGCCCAGGTGGCGACGGGATAGAGCGCCGCCGCCGTGATGGATCCCACCGACACGTAGCCGGTGAGGTACACCAGCACGATCCACACGGCGAGCACGGCGGCGACCGCCCACGGCGCCACCGCCAGCACCACCCCGGCCCCGGTCGCGACCCCCTTGCCGCCCTTGAACCGGACGAAGACCGAGAACACGTGGCCCAGCACCGCCGTGACGCCGCAGAGCAGCGGGCGAACGGCGCCGCCGCCCGCCCAGGGCCCGAAGACCAGGACCGGGACCGCCCCCTTGGCGAGGTCGAACAGGCCCACCGGAATGGCAAAGCGCCACCCCATCACCCGATACAGGTTGGTGGCGCCCAGGTTCTTGCTGCCGTGTTCGCGGAGGTCGATGCCGCGGAAGATGCGGCCCACGAGGTAGCTGGTGGGGATCGCGCCGACGAGATACGAAGCGAGCAGCGGTCCCACCAGTGCGGACATTACCGTCTCCCGTCGCCCTTGGCCTTGAGGTGCTGTCGCGCCCCGCGGGCGGTGAACTTGATCCGGACCGGACACCCCGCGAAGCCCCAGGCCTCGCGGAAGCCGTGCAGCAGGTACCGCGTGTACGACTCCGGCGAGTCGAGACCGAAGGTCGCCACCTTGCGCGGCGCAGCCAGCGCCTGCCACAAGGGG
>CAMLHU010000043.1 GCA_946479825.1 uncultured Gemmatimonadota bacterium | reverse complement strand
AGGATGCCGATCGCGAGCGAGAGGCCGAGCAGCGACATCGTGTTGAGGGTGAATCCGAACGCCCACACCGCGATGAAGCTCGCCAGCACGCTCACCGGGAGCGCCAGGCCGGTGATGACCGTGGACCGCCACGAATTGAGGAACAGGAACACCACGATGACCGTGAGGAGCGCTCCCTCGACCAGCGCCTCCTCCACGTGCGACACCGCGTGCTCCACCCGCACGCCGGCGTCCTGCACCACGCTGAACCGCACCCCGTGCGGCAGCGTCGGCGTGATCCGATCCACCGCCTCGTGGATGCGCCGGGACACGTCGGTGGTGCTCGCTTCGCGGGTCTTCTTGATGTCGATCCCCACCGCCATCTGCCCGTTGAAGAGCGCGAGGGTGCGGGGCTCCTGGTGCCCGTCGGCGATGCGCGCCAGCTGGCCCAGCCGGATGACCTGGCCGTTGCGCGAGGTGACGACCAGGTTCTCGAAGTCCTCGGGCCGTTCCGGACGGCCGGCCAGGCGGATGGCGGTCTCGCGCATCCCGCTCGTGATCCGCCCCACCGGCGCCGCGAGGTTCTGGGTGGTGAGCGCGTTCACCACGTCGGAGACGCTCACCCCCGCGGCCTGGAGCGCGCCGGTGCGGAGCTCGACGGTGAGCTCGCGCTTGACCCCGCCCACCACGGTGGCCTCCGCGACCCCCGGGATGGCCCGGATGGCGCGGGTGATGGCCGGGTCGGCGATCCGGGTGAGCTCGTCGGCGGAGAGCGAGTCGGAGGTGAGCGCCAGCTGCATCACCGGGAAGTCGCCCGGGTCGATGCGGGTCAGCACCGGCTCCTTCATCTCGGTCGGGAGGTCCTCCCGCCGCGCCGAGATGGCGTCGCGGATGTCCTGCGACGCCTGGTCGATGTTCTTCTCGAAGCTGAAGAACGCGGTGATCTGCGCCAGCCCGTCGGTCGCGGTGGAGGTGGTCTTCTCGGCGTCGAGGCCGCTGATCGCGAAGATCCCTTCCTCGATCGGCTCGATGACCTCGCGCTCCACCGTCGAGGGTGAGGCGCCCGGATAGGCGATGGTCACCACCACGACCGGCTGGGAGATGACCGGGAACTCGTCGGTCTGGAGGTTGAGCAGCGCGGCGACGCCGAACGCGACGAGCGCGATCATCGCCGTGACGGTGACGATCGGACGCTTGATCGCGAAGTCGGAGATGAACACGGCGGGATCCTAGCGGCGCGCGGCGCCGGTGTCGGCCTGGGCTACGCGGACGGCGGTGCCCGCCGCGAGCCCCTGCGCGCTGCCGAGGAGGAGCGTGTCGCCGGCGGCGACGGCGCCGCGGATCTCGACCCGGGCGGCCAGCTCGTCGCGCACGCCAAGCGACACCGGCACGACCTCCACCTGCCCGTGCCGGAGGCGCCGGACGACGGGCGCGGGGCCGGTCTGGTCCACCGCGTCAGCCGGGACGGCGAGGCCGAGGGTGGCCACGGTGCTCACGCGCCCCTGGGCGTAGAGCCCGGCGACCAGCGCGTGGGTGCCGTTGGGGATGCTCACCCGCACCCGCACCTGGCGGGTGGCCGGGTCCACGGCGGGATTGATCCGGTCCACCCGGCCCGCGAACCGGCGGTCGCCGAGCCCGCTGACGGTAAAGGTGACCGGCGTCCCGATCCGGAGCGCGGCGAGCTGGTCCACCGGCACCTGCGCCTCGAGCCGCATCCGCGCGGGATCCACCACGGTCACGAGCGCCGTGCCCACCTGGACCACGTCGCCGGCGTTGACCGGGCGCTCGCTCACGACGCCGGCGAACGGCGCCACGATCCGCGTCCGGTCGAGCTGGAGCTGCGCGTTGGCGAGCCGCGCCCGCGCGTCGGCCAGCGCGGCGTCGGCCGCCAGGGTGGCGCGGTGCGAGGCTTCGAGGTCGCGCGGGGCGATCGCCCCCGCGTCGGCGAGCCGGGTGTTCCGTGCTTCGTCGCGGTGCGCCTGCTCGGCCGCCGCGCTCGCCGCCGTCACCCCGCTCTTCGCCGAGAGCCAGGCGTCGCGGATCGCCACGTCGTCGAGCCGGAGGAGGAGCTGGCCCTGCGACACCGGGTCGCCCGGTTCCACCGCGACCTGCTCCACCCGGCCGCCGACCTCGGCCCGGAGCGCGGCCTCGTGGTCGGCCGTGAGCGTGCCCGACACGGTGGGCCCGCTCCGCAAGGTGTCGCGCTCGACGACCGTGAGGTTCTCCGGCCCCACGGTGACCGGGGCGAGCGCCTCCGCCCCCGCCCCGGCCGGCCGCCGGCATCCGCTCATCCCCGCAACGGCGAGGGCCAGCAGGGCCCCCGTCCCGATCTGCACACGCATCCTGTCCCCGTCTTCCTCGGTCGTGGATCCGGCTCAGCCGCCGAACGGCAGGTCCCGGAGGACCGCCGCGCGGAGCCGCGCGATCTGCAGGTCCCGCGCGGCCTGCGCGCGGGTGGCCTGCGCCTGCTGCAGCAGGATCCGTGAATCGTTGAGCTCGGTCTCGGTCGAGACCCCTTCGCGATACCGCACTTCCGCGATCCGGTACGCCCGCTCCGCCTGCTCCACCGTCCCCGCGCTCGCGTCCCACGCGGCCCGCGCCGCCTCGAGCTGGGTGGCGGCGGTGCGGGCGTCGAGCGCGGCCGCCTTGCGCGCCTGCGCCAGGCGGAGCCGCGCTTCCTCGAGGTCGGCCTCCGCCGCCTCGCGCCCCGCGCCGAGCCGCCCGCCGGTGAAGAGCGGGATCGACGCGGCGAGCACGGCGTTCCAGTCGCTCACGAAGCTCCCCCACGACGGCAACCCGGACTCGGGATAGGCCAGCCGGTTGTAGGTGCTCGAGAGCGTGATGGTCGGGAGCATCTCGCCGCGGGCCGACCGCCGCCGCGCGGCGGCCTGGTCCACCGCCGCCTGCGCCTCGAGCACCGGCGCCCGCTCGTCGCTGGTGGTGTCGCCCCGGAACTCGCCCGCCGCCGCCGGCAGCGCCGAATCGGCGCCGACCAGCGGCGTGGTGAGGTCCAGCGAATCCTCCGCCGGCACGTCGAGGAGCTGCTTGAGCCGAAGTCGCGCGAGCTCCCGGGCCGCCCGGCGCTGGATCACGAGCGGCACCTGGTTGTCGCGCGCCACCTGGGCGCGGAGCAGGTCGAACTCGGCCTTGGTGCCGACCTGCGCCGCGAGCTTGGTCTCGGCCAGGGTCCGGTCGGCCTGCGCCAGCGTCGAGTCGGCGATCTCGAGCAGCCGGTCGGCGAGCAGCGCGTCGTAGTACGCCTGGGCGACGGTCAGCAGGTTCTTCGCCTGCTGCGCCCGGAGCTCGGTCTCGGCGGCGTCGCGCCCCGCCGACGCCGCAGCCCGGTCGGCGAAGTTCCGGAACCCGTTGAACAGCACCCAGCTTCCCTGCAGGCCGAGCGCGTACGAGTTCGGTCGGCCGAACGGGAGGTTCTTGAACGCCGAGAACGGATTGCTGCCGCTGGCACACGCCACCGCGGCTTCGAGCGAATCCACCCGGTCGCCGATCGGGAGCGCGGGGTTCGGCACGAAGCGCGAGCACGGCCCGGTGCTCGGCGCGGTGGACGTGTCGCCCGACTGCAGCGCGGAGAACTGGCTCTTGAGCGTCTTGGTGTAGCTCGCCGACCCGGTGATCTGGGGCAGGAAGCCGCTCCGCGCGTTCTTCGCCGCGGCGTTGGCGCGGGTCACCCCGGCGCGCGCGATGCCGATCGCCTCGTTGCCGCGCTCCGCCAGCCGGACGGCGTCGTCGAGCGACACCGCCCGAACGGGGCGGTCCTGCGCCGAGAGCCGCCCGGCGGCGCACGCCACCAGCACCGTGATCGCGATCCCCGCAACCCGCACCCGCATCATCCGTCCGCCCTCATTTCCCGTAGTTCCACGCCGATCCCCCGGAGCACCGTCGCCACATAGGCCCGCGCATCGTGCGAGAGGTCCGCGCCGAAGATCCCCGGCATCACGTCGCGCACGATCGCATCCACGAAGAGCGCCGAGAGCAGCAGCGACGCGACCGTGCGCGCGTCGAAATCACCCGCCGCGAGCCCGGCCACCCGGACCCGCTCCAGGTACCCCGCCAGCGCCTCGCCCGCCTGCACCATCGGGTCTTCCGACGGCCGGATGAGCTCCGGGTGCTCTTCCACCTCGCCCAACGCCGTCCGGATGAGCGCCTGATGCCGGTGGAGCTCGGCCACCAGACCTTCGGCCCACGCGCCGAGTTCCGCCGCCGGGTCCGCCGGCCGCTCCGGAAGCGATGCCGCCATCGGCCCGGGCCGGCAGGCGCCGATGGCCCGATGGATCAGCTCCGCCTTGGACCCGAAGTGCCGGAAGAGCGTGAGCTCGTTGACGCCGGCTTCCTGGGCGATGCGACGCGTGGTCGCGCCCCGGTAACCGAGTTCGGCGTACACCCTCGCCGCAGCCTCGAGCAGACGGTCTCGGACATCCATAACGGAATTATTAACTTACCGGTCACTTAATGCAAGCAGACGCTTACACCGTAGTATACCGGAGGCCAGTCGGTCCGACCGGGCATTGCTGATACCCCGCTCCGCCCGGTACTATCGGCCGTGCCGATCTCCCCCGCCTCTGATCCGTCCTGGCCGGCGTCCCCCCGGAGCCGGTTCGCGCCGAGCGTCACCGGACACCTCCATCTCGGCCACCTGGTGAACGCGGTGTACGTCTGGGGCCTCACCCGGCGCCTCGGCGGGCGCGTGCTCCTGCGCCTCGAGGACCACGACCGCCGACGCTTCCGGCCGGAGTACGAGCAGTCCATCCTCGACGACCTTGACTGGCTCGGGCTCGTCCCCGACCTCGGCCCGACGTCGTCGTTCCGCGCCGGCGAGAGCCCCTACCGCCAGAGCGACAACGACGCCCGTTACCGCGACGCGCTGGAGCGGCTGCGCGAGCGGGGGCTCGTCTATGCCTGCGACTGCAGCCGCACGGACGTGGCGCCGTCCGAGCCCGCCCCCGGAACGGAACCGCGCTACCCCGGCACCTGCCGCGACCGCGACCTGGCGGATGCGCCGGGACGCCGTCTCCGGGTCCGGATGGATCCCGGCGTCGAGTCGTTCACCGACCTTCGCCTGGGCCCGCAGGCGCAGGAGCCCGCCGCGCAGTGCGGCGACGTGGTCGCGCGCGACGCCGACGGCCAGTGGACCTACCAGTTCGCGGTGACCGTGGACGACGAGGTCCAGGGCATCACGCTCGTGATCCGCGGCGCCGACCTGCTGAGCTCGACCGGACGGCAGATCCGGCTGGCGCGGCTGCTGGGCCGCCGGCATCTTCCGGCCTGGTACCATCATCCGCTCGTGACCGACGCCGCCGGGCGGAAGCTCAGCAAGCGGGACTTCGCGAAGTCGCTCCGCGACTGGCGCGCCGAGGGCCGCACGCCGGAGTCGCTGCTCGGCGAGGCGGCGTTCCTCGGTGGCCTGCTGCCCGAAGCGCGGCCGCTCGCCGTGGCGGAGCTTCCAGGTCTGTTCAGTTGATCGTGGGACCACGGAGGACACGGAGAGGCACGGAGAACTGCCTCTTGATCTGGCCCTCTGAACAAACTCCGTCGTGACTGGTCCACGACTCAGACTCACGACCCACGACTCGCGACCCACGACTCACGACTCACGACCCACGACTCACGACCCATCGCATGACACCGACCCCCGACCCCCCTGGCCGTGTCCGCCTCGACAAGTGGCTCTGGGCCGCGCGCTTCTATAAGACTCGTGCGCTCGCGGCCGAGGCGATCGACGGCGGCAAGGTCCACCTCAACGGCGACCGGGCCAAGCGCTCCAAGCTCCTGCAACTCGGCGACCAGGTCCGGATCCGGCTGGGGCCGTACGAGCACCTCGTCACCGTGCGCGGCCTCTCGGAGCGGCGCGGCCCCGCCAAGGTGGCGGTGACGCTGTACGAGGAGGACCCGGCCGGACGCGAGGCGCGCGAGCGGCTGGCCGCGCAGCTCGCCGCGATGCCGCCGATCTTCCACGTCGAGAAGGGCCGCCCCACCAAGAAGGACCGGCGCGAGCTCGAGCGCTTCCGCCGCGCTCGCGATGGCGACGCTGACGACGACTAGCCGCGCCGGTCGAGCAGCACCCGCCACCGCCCCCGGTGGTCCCGCCGCCAGATCCTGAGGTAGTTCCCCTTCCCGACCGACCCGTAGGTATAGGCCAAGTCTCCCGATGCCGCGACGCCACCGCCCGCGGGCACGAGCGGCCCATCGGGCAACGCGATCTCGGCGCTGCGGACCGGGAGCCGGCCCTGGCGCAGCACCCAGGTGCGTGGCGTCGCGATGCCCCGCCCCGCGGCGTCGAGCCGCCGCAGTTGCGCGACCACGCCGCGGGCACCGGACCGCCGGTGGGCCGTCGCCGGCTCCGTCGCGACGGTGTCGGGCCACGGCACGATCGTGTCGCACTCCACGCCGTCGTCCGCCGCCACCCGCCAGCCGTCGGCGGTCCGCCGCCACACGGTCACGAACGTTCCCCGTGCGGTGACCGCGCTGTCGCGCCCTGCGCGCCAGGTCCAGGGGCCCATCGTCCAGCCGAGGTCGCCGTCGAGCGAGACGTCGGCGACGGCGGGCGCCCAGGCCAGGACCGCGGCGCTCGCCGGCCGGCGGGTCCAGAAGGCGCGCCCGTTGGTGGCGTGGGGGGAGAAGACCACGCCGTCCTCCGCCAGGTTGGCGAGGAAGGCCGCGCGGGTGCCCGCGGTATCGGCCATCGCGGCGAACGCGCGCTCGGCGGCGACGAGCGACTGGACGGGCGCCTGCGCCTGCAGGGCCGCGGCGAGGATCAGGGCGAACATGGTCATCCCGGTCGAGGTGCCCCGCCTTACGGCAGATCGTTCCGGACGTTTCAGTCACCGGAAATCCCGGCTCGTGTGGGTGAGCGGCCCCAGCTCGAGCGCCTCGAACCGCTCCCCCACCACGTTGAGCACCGCTCCCTCCCGCTCGAACCGGCCGTCCACCACCACGAACGGCGCATACCGGATCACCTCGGCGTTGGCGGCCACCAGCGTGCGGGGGACGACGACGTTGATGAAGCCGTGCTCGTCCTCGAGGAGCAGGAAGATCGTCCCGTTGGCGGTCTCGGGGCGCTGGCGGATGAGGACGAGCCCGCCCACCCGCACCCGTTCGCGTCCCGAGAGGCGGAGAAGCTCCCGGCTGTCGAGCGCGCCCATCGCGCGGAGGCGTTCCCGCGCCCGGGCGATCGGGTGGCCCGCCAGGCTCATCCCGGTGGCGGCGTAGTCGAGGACGATCCGCTCGTCCTGGCCGAGGGGGCGCGGCGTGTGGGACGCGGGAGCGGCGGGCGCGAGCGGCAGGTCGTCGCCGGCGGCGCGGAGGGCCTCCCACGCGGCGCGGCGGCGGTCGGGTTCCCAGGCGGCGAAGGCGTCGGCGCGGGCGAGGGCCAGCGCCTCGCCGCGGGTAAGCCCCCCGCGCCGCACCGCGTCGGCGATGCCGCCGAACGGCCGCGCCGCCCGGAGCGCCGCGATGGCGCGGTCGGTGAGCCCGCGCACGTGCCGCCACCCGATCCGGAGCGCGGGGTTGGCGGGGTCGCCGGTCTCCTCGACGGTGCAGTCGCCGTCGCCGTCCTGCACCGAGGGGGGGCGCACCTCGACCCCGCGCCGCCGCGCGTCGTGCACCAGGGTGGACGGAGCGTAGAAGCCCATCGGCCAGGAGTTGAGGAGCCCGGCGTAGAACGCCGCCGGGTGGTGGCGCTTGAGCCAGGCGGTGGCGTAGGCGATGAGCGCGAAGCTCCAGGCGTGGGACTCGGGGAAGCCGTAGTTGGCGAAGCCGTGCAGGTCGCCCGCCACGCGCTCCGCCACCTCGGCCGGGATCCCGCGCGCGATCATCCGCTCGGCGAACCGCGCCAGCTGCTCGAGCAGGAGCGACCGCTTGCGGTCGTGGCCCATCGTGCGCCGGAGCGCGTCCGCCTCCGCCGGCGAGTAGGCGCCCAGCGCCATCGCGATGGCCATCGCCTGTTCCTGGAAGATCGGGATCCCCTGGGTGCGCCGGAGGATCGGCGCCAGGTCGGGGTGGGCGTAGGCGATCGGCTCCTCGCCGCGGCGGCGGCGGGTGTACGGCTTCACGAACCGCGCCTGGATGGGCCCCGGGCGGATGAGCGCCACCTGCACCACCAGGTCGTAGAGCCGCTCGGGGCGGGTCTGCACCAGCGAGGCGATCTGCGCCCGGCTCTCGACCTGGAAGGTGCCGATGGTCTCGCCGTTGGCGATGAGCGCGTAGGTGTCGGGGTCGTCGGGGGGGAGCCGGTAGAGCTCGGGGCGCGGCGCGCCCCGGGCCTCGATGACGTCGAACGCGCGGCGGACCAGCGACAGCGCGCCGAGGCCGAGGAAGTCGAACTTGGGCACGCCGAGGGCGTCGAGGTCGTCCTTGTCGAACTGGATGATCGTCCGCCCCATCGTGGTGGGCTCGAGCGGCAGGCTCTCGCCGAGCGGCGCCGCCGAGAGCACGAAGCCGCCGACGTGGGTCGAGCGCATCCGCGGAAGTCCGTCGCACCCTTCCATCAGCGCGAGCAGCGCGCGCGCGCGGGCGTCGTCGAGCGCGAGCCCGAAGCGACCGGCCAGCCCCCGCCGGAGCTCGGCCGCGCCCTCGGCGGGGTCGGCGTGGTGCAGCCGCTTGGAGAGCCGGCGCGCCAGTTCCACCGGGTAGCCCAGCGCCCGCATCGCGTCGAGCACGGCGTTGGGCGCGCGGTAGTGCTGGGTGGTGGCGGTGATGGCGGCGCGGGAGCGGTCCCAGCGGCCGTACACGTAGTCGAGCAGCTCCTCGCGCCGGTCGTGCTCGACGTCGAGGTCGATGTCAGGGGCCTCGGTCTGCCCGTCGATCCGCGCCTCCGACAGGAACCGCTCGAACAGGAGTCCGTGGCGCACCGGGTCCACCGCGGTGATGCCGAGGCAGTAGGCCACCACCGAGTTGGCGGCGCTCCCCCGCCCCTGGCAGAGGATGCCGCGGGCGCGGGCCCAGCGCACGGCGTCCCACATCACGAGAAAGAACCCCGCGAAGCCGAGCCGGCCGATGACGCCGAGCTCGTGGTCGACCTGCCGCCGCTCGGCGGGGCCGACCTCGCCCCAGCGCTCGCGCGCGCCGGCCTCCACCTGGCACCGCAGGAAGGTCTCGTCGGTGTGGCCGGCGGGGACCGCGAAGCGCGGGAGCGCCGGGCGCATCCACGCCAGCGAGAAGTCGCACCCCGCGGCGATGGCCGCGCTCGCGGCGATCCCCTCCGGGCGGGCGGCCCAGCGCCGCGCCATCTCCTCCGGCGGGAGGAGCCGCCAGCCGCCGTTGGGCAGGAGCAGGCCCGCCTCGGCGGCTTCGTCGAGCGTGAGCCCGGCGCGGAGCGCGGTGAGCATCTCGTGCACCAGCCGGCCGCGGTCGTCGAGGTAGCGCGGCGCGTGGGTGACCACCCACGGCACGCCCGCGGCCTCGGCGAGCGCCACCAGCCGGTCGGCGAGATCGTCCTCGTGCCGCCCCACCTGGTGATGCTGGACCTCCACCGCGACGCGGGCCCCGAACGCCGCGCGGAGCCGGCCGAGGAGGCGGCGCGCCGCGTCGGCGCGGCCGGCGCGGACCAGGTCGGCGAGCTCGCCGCTGGCGGGGCCGGTGAGGAGGTGGAGCCCCTCGTTCCGGGTCAGGACGTCGTCCCATTCGACGCCGGGGCGGCCGCGGGGGACGTGGGGACGGTCGCGGTCCCAGGTGGCGGCGTCGCGCACGCGGGCGCGGGTGACGAGCGCCGCGAGGTGGCGGTAGCCGGTCGCGTCGCGCGCGAGGAGGGTGACGGGCCGACCCGCCACCGCGAGCTCGGCGCCGGCGATGGCGCGGACCCCGCGCCGGCGGGCCTCGAGCGTGAAGCGCACGAGGCCGCCCAGGTCGGCGGCGTCGGTGAGGGCGAGCGCGCCGTAGCCCAGCGCCGCGGCCCGGGCCACCAGCGCCTCGGGGGTCGCCGCGCCGTCGCCGAAGGAGAAGGCGCTCCGCGCCGCGAGCTCGACGTACGTCATCAGCGCCACGTTCCGTCGAGCAGCCACGCGTCTCGCCGCGCGTCGCGGGCCAGCTGGACCAGCTCGCCGTCGGCGCGGAGGCAGGTCCAGCGCTCGAAGGCCCACGCCCCCTCCCACCGCCCGCCCGAGACGACGTACGGCCCCGCCACGTGCACCAGCGCGTGGTCATCCCGGCCGTCGCGGTACCGGCGCGGCGCGCCGCCGGCGTCCGCGTCCACCGTCACCGCACGCGGCTCGGCCAGGAGGTCGAGCACCAGGTGCGGCCCCTCGGGCGCGGCGGACGGCGCGGGGCCGAGCCGCGGCGCGTGCCACGCCGAGGCGGGGGGCTCGGCCACCCAGCGGGTGCGGCGGCGGAGGAGCGGATGCCGCGAGTTGGAGGGCGTCACGATCTCGGCGCCGCGGTCGAGCACCCGCGCCAGCGCCTCCGCCGCCGCCCCCGCCTGCGCAAAGCCGCGGTCGAGGAGGTCGCCCTGGACCCGCTCGGACGGGGCCACGCGGTCCACCCGGAGCTCGAGGCCGGTGACGCCGTCGGGGAGCGTGAGCCGTTCGAGCGCGTCGCGGATGAGGCGCATCCAGGCGCGCCGGTCGGCGCCGGCGCGCGAGGGGTGCAGGGTGTGCTCCACCGGCGCCCCGCGCTCGAGCGCGAAGCGGAGCGTGAAGGCGACCGCCCCCTCGCCGCGCGCGCGGAGCGCCTCACACACCGGCGTGGCGAGCCGCTGGAGCACGAAGAGCAGGCGCTCAGGATCGGTGAGCGCGTAGTCGGTCCACTCGAGGCCGGCGTGCGGGAGCGGCGGCGGCACCGGCGCGAAGAGGATCCGCCGGTCGTCCCCCGCGGCGAGCCGCCGGAGCGCCACTCCCTCGGCGCCGTAGCGGACCTCCACCGCCGCCTGGTCGAGCGCCGCGAGCTCGCCGCAGCGCTCGATCCCGGTGGCGTGGAGCACCGGGAGCAGGAGGCGCGGCGGGTCGAGCACCGTGAGGAGGTGGGGCGCGAGGAAGGCGCGGTCGCCGCCGGGCGGGACCACCGTGACCGGCCCCGGGCCGATGAGCGCCGCCACCCGCGCGGCGACCGGCGTGGCCGCGACGCCCGCACGCGGCTCGGCGATGCCGGCGCGGCGGAGCACCCGCAGGAGCCGCCGTGCCA
>CAMLHU010000042.1 GCA_946479825.1 uncultured Gemmatimonadota bacterium | reverse complement strand
CCGTTCAAAGCCCCCCTTCACCGTTCACCCTTCGCCCTTCACCCTTTACCGTTCACCGTTCACCGTTCACCGCTAGAACATCCACCCGCTGCCCAGCGTGAACACGAAGCCGTCGGGGCCGCCGGCGAAGTTGAAGGTGTAGATGGCCGTGCGGCCGAACCGCAGGGCGAACCCCGCGCCGCCGCCGGCCTTGAACCCGTCGGTGGTGAGGCGGAAGCCGCCGTCCTCGAACACCCGTCCCGCGTCGGCGAAGGCGTGGACGCTGAGCGCGCCGTAGAGCCCGACGTTGATCAGGTCGCGGTGGACCTCGAGGTTGGCGCCGAGGACGTCGCGGCCGGCGTACCGCTGGTCGGTGAGGCCGCGGTTGGTGGCGGCGCCGCCGTAGCTCCGGATCACCCCTTCCCAGGTCGGGATGAAGAACCGGGCGTCGAGCGGCGGCGTGCCGTCGGTGGTGGAGGCCAGGATCCTGCCGTCCACCCACCAGGTGGCATACTCGCCGAAGGCCTTCCAGCCCCGCAGCACGGTGGTGTAGCGCCGGTACCCGCTGCCGGCCGACCCGGCGAGGGCGGAGGTCTCGAGCAGGAGCCCGCGATGGGTGTCGTACTCGTTGTCGCGGGTGTCGAACACCAGGCTCAGGCGGCCGGTGGCGTCGTCCTCGGTGAGCCCGCCGCCGGGGTACTGCTGCAGGAACACCGAGTTGCCCGACAGCGCCGCGAACCGGACGTGGCTCGCGGTGGCGGCGGCGGCCAGCCACAGGTGGCCGTGGAGCCGCCGGCTCACCTCGATGTCGCCCAGGAGCCGCCGGCGGTCGGTGCGGTAGTAGTACTTGTCGGCCCCGCTCTCGAGCGACCGGTCCCAGCTGGTGGTGTCGCCCAGGCCGAAGTACCGGAACCGCGCCTCACGGACGCCGCCGGCCAGGACCTCGAAGCGCCAGTCGGGGGAGAGTCCCGGGGCGGTGAGCTCTCCCAGGACCTTGTAGCTCCCGCTGGTCGCGATCGTCGCGGTCAGGCCGAACTGGGCGCTGTGGGGATAGGTGGCGTCCCAGGGCGCGCGGCGGGTCTCGGTGAGGCGGACGCCGCCGCCGAACCCCTCGTTCGAGCTGTAGGCGACGACCGGGAAGTAGCTGAAGCGCCAGTGGCCGTCGTCCTGGGCCCGGAGGGACGCGGGCGCCAGGGTGGCGGCGGCGAGCAGGACGGCGAGCGACCGCCGCGTCACGGGGCCTGTCCCGGGAAGAGATACGCGGTGTCCTTGATGACGGCCCCCGAGCCGTCGTTCACGGCGTAGGTGCTCGCATACAGCGACGCGGCGCCGAACTCGCCCTTCTTGTTCACGGCGTAATAGTCGAGCTGGAACTTGGGCTTGCCGTCGGCGGTCTTGAGCCGCGGTTCGACCACCTGCATCACCCGCTTGAGCGTCTCCAGCGCCGCGTCGGTCGGCTTGAGCCCGCGCCGCATGAACTCCACGGTCAGGAACGCGCCGCACACCTTGATGTTGAGCTCGCCCAGGCCGGTGGATCCCGCGGCGCCGATGTCGTTGTCGGTGTACTGGCCGGCGCCGATGATCGGCGAGTCGCCGACCCGGCCGGGGATCTTGAACGCGAGGCCGCTGGTGGTGGTCACGGACGAGATGTCGCCCGCGGCGTTCACCACGTTCATGTTGATGGTGCCGGTGGGACGGTGCACCATCGGCGTGTTGTCGGGGACGTCGAGCCAGTCGTCGGCGTGGCCGCGGTTGGCGCGCCAGGTGAGCCAGATCTGCCGGGCTTCGGGGGTCAGGAGGTCCTCCTCCTTGAAGCCGTAAGAGAGCGCGAACTTCTTGGCCCCTTCGCCGACCAGCATGATGTGGTCGGTGTACATCAGCACCAGCCGGGCGACCTCGCTCGGCGTCTTGATCCCCTCGATGGCGCCGACCGCCCCCGCCCGCCGGGTGGGGCCGTGCATGCACGAGGCGTCGAGCTGGACCACGCCTTCCTCGTTGGGCAGCCCGCCGTAGCCCACCGAATGGTCGTTGGGATCGAGCTCCTGGATCTTGACCCCTTCCACCGCGGCGTCGAGCGTGTCGGTGCCGGCGGCCACGAGGTCCACCGCCTTCTGGACCCCGCGGAGCCCGTTGGCGGAGCTCACCGCCACCGCCTTCGCGGGGCCGCGGAGGTGCACGGCGGGGAAGGCGACGGCCGGGGCGGAAGCGTGCAGCGGGGCGGCGAGGCCGGCGGTGGCCACGGCGCCGGTGGTGACGAGGAACTCGCGTCGCGAGACGTGGTCGGGCACGGGCAGGACTCCGGATGGGAATGGATTTGGAGGCCCCGGGATTTAGGCCCCCCGCGTCCCGCTGTCAACTTGCCCGGCGGGGGTTCCGGCCCGTAACTTCCGCGCTCCTGAACCGGCCGCGCCATGGCATTCGCCGACTCCGACGATCCGCTCGACCTGCTGCGCCTGGCGCTCGGCTTCCTGCTCGTCACCGGGACGCTGTTCGCGCTCGGCCTCTGGCTCGCGGGGATCACGCCGAAGGCCCTCGGGCTCGCCGGGGCGCTCTGGACCCTCTACGGCGTCCTGCGGCTCGGCGTGAACGGCTTCCTGGCGCCGGTGGCGGAGTTCCCGGCGTGGCTCGCCGGGGCGATCGGGGGCGGCGGGCCCGCGCAGGGATACTCGGAGATCGAGGCGCTCACCGCCGCCGGGCGCTATCGCGAGGCCGCCGACCGCTACCGCGACCGCGCCGCCTCCGACGGCGACGTCACCGCGCTGCTCCGCCGGGCGGAGCTGCAGGGCGGCGCGCTGCAGGAACCCCGGAACGCCGTGACCGAGCTCGAGGCCTTCCGCGCGAGCCACCGACTCTCCGCCGCGGAGGACGTCCGGCTGGGGCTCGCGCTGGTGCAGCTCCACGAATCGGCCCTGCGCGATCCCGGCGGCGCCCTCCGTGAGCTCCGGCGCCTGCTCGACCTTCACCCGGAGACGCGGCACGTCCGCCGCATCCGCGCGACCCTCGCCGAGCTCAGGTCCGAGCTCCAGCCCGCCGCCGTGGCGGAGAACCAGGCCCGCTGAATGGCACCCCGCCGTCCCCGGCTCGATCCCGCGATCTTCAACCTGCCCGTCGAGAAGATGCGCGCGGGCTACTATTCCGATAAGTACTTCGTCCGGGCCCGGGAGATCCTCGTGGCCGACCGGGCGCGCCCCCGCGTCACGATGCAGGTGTTCGGCAAGGCCCACGCCTTCCTGGGCGGGGTGGACGAGGCGATCGCCATCCTCAAGCTCTGCGCCGTCGAATGGCCGGAGCTCGTGGTGCACGCCCTCCACGACGGCGACGAAGTGGAGCCGTGGGAGACGGTGATGCTCATCGAGGGGCCGTACGACGCCTTCGCCCACCTCGAGACGCTCTACCTGGGCGTGCTGGCGCGGCGCACCCGGGTGGGCACCAACACCCGGCGCGTGGTCGAGGCGGCGGCGCCCAAGGAAGTGATGTTCTTCCCGGCCCGCCACGACCACTGGCTGGTGCAGACCGGCGACGGCTACGCCGCGCACGTGGCCGGCGCCATCGGCGTCTCCACCGACGCCCAGGCGTCGTGGTGGGGCTCCGAGGGGGTCGGCACCGTCCCCCACGGCCTCATCGCCGCGTACGGCGGCGACACGGTCCTGGCGACGCGGAAGTTCGCCGAGTACATCCCGTCGAGCGTCCAGGTCATCACGCTCGCGGATTACGAGAACGACTGCGTCCGTACTTCGCTCGAATGCGCCCGCGCCCTCGGCGACCGGCTCTACGGCGTCCGGCTCGACACCAGCGAGATGCTGGTGGACCGCTCGCTGTGGGACACGATGGGCCACTTCAAGCCCACCGGCGTCAATCCCCAGCTGGTCCGGAACGTCCGCCGTGCCCTCGACGCTGAGGGGTTCGGCCACGTCCGGATCATCGTCTCGGGCGGGTTCACGGTCGAGAAGATCCGGGAATTCGAGCGCATGGGCGTCCCGGTGGACGCGTACGGCGTCGGCAGCTCGCTCTTCCAGGGGCGGTATGACTTCACCGCCGACGTCGTCCTGCGCGACGGGAAGCCGTGCGCCAAGGTGGGCCGGGAGTATCGGCCGAACCCGAGGCTCGAGCGGGTGGAATGACCGGTGAACGGTGAACAGTGACGGGTGAACGGGAGTGCGTGAACCGCGGGCGCAGGGCGCTCGGCAGGTGCGCCCGTTCAGCCCGTTGACCGGCCACGCCGTTCCTGCTGACCGTTCTCCCGTTCACCCGCCACTGTTGACCGTTCACGGTGCGAGGCCCTATGCCCCCGATCTTCTGGGACGTCGACACCCAGTACGATTTCATCCAGCCTGACGGGAAGCTCTACGTCGGAGGGGCGGAGACGATCATCCCGGTGCTGCGGGCGCTGACGGAGTACGCCCACGCGCGCGGGATCCGCATCGTCGCGAGCGCCGACGACCACGTGGCCGGCCACCGGGAACTCTCCGCCAGCCCCGACTTCCTGACGACCTTTCCCGACCACTGCATGCGCGGCACGCCGGGGCAGCGGAAGATCCCCGAGACCGCGCTCCGCGACCCGCTGGTCATCGAGCCGGACTCCGACCCGACGGTCGGCGACCGGGTGCGCCGCCACCGCGGCGACATCCTGTTCCACAAGCACTGGTTCGACGTCTTCACCAACGCCAACGTCCCGGCGGTGCTCGACGCCCTCTCCCCCGACGCGATCGTGCTCTACGGCGTCGCCACCGACGTCTGCGACAAGTTCGCGATCGAGGGGCTGCGGGAGCGCTATCCCGGCATCCCCCTCTGGTTCGTCACCGACGCGGCCCGCGCCATCCACCCCGACCGCACCGCGGCGCTCCTCGCCGACTGGCAGCGCCTCGGCGTCCGGATGACGACCTCGGCCGACGTGCTGCGGGGCAAGGTGGTGTGAGGCGGGCCGTCGCCATCACCCTGCTGGCGGCGCTGGCCGCGGCGCCCGCCCTCCGAGCTCAGGCGCCCGGGCAGTCTGCGCCGCGCGAGGAGGCCGAAAGCCTGGTCACCCCGACGGGGACCATCTACGGCACGCTCCGCCTTCCCGACGGGAGCGGCCCCTGGCCGGTCGCGCTGGTGATCGCGGGGTCGGGGCCGACCGACCGGAACGGCAACACCCCGCTCATCCGCGGCCGGAACGACGCCCTCCTCCTCGTCGCCCAGGCGCTCGCGGCCCACGGGATCGCGTCGCTGCGCTACGACAAGCGGGGCATCGCCGCGAGCGCCCGGGCGATGCGCGCGGAGGCCGACCTCCGGTTCGACGACTACGTGAACGACGCGGCGGGATGGCTCCGCCGCCTGCGCGCCGACCCCCGGTTCACCACGCTCACCGTCGTCGGCCACAGCGAAGGGTCGCTGGTCGGAATGCTGGCCGCGACCACCGCCGGCGCCGACGGCTTCGTGTCGCTGGAAGGCGCTGGCCGCCCGGCGGCGGCGATCCTGCACGAACAGCTCGCCCGCCAGCTGCCCCCCGATCGCCTGGCCCAGGCGGATTCGATCTTCGCCCGTCTGTCGGCCGGGGAGACCGTGGACAGCGTGCCGGCCAAGCTCTGGCTCCTCGTCCGGCCGTCGGTCCAGCCGTACCTCATCTCCTGGTTCCGCCACGACCCGGCCCGCGACCTCGCCGCCTTTCCGGGCCCGGCGCTGGTGGTCCAGGGGACCACCGACCTCCAGGTGGACACCGCCGACGCCGCGCGCCTCGCGTCCGCCGACCCGCGCGCCCGCCTGGCCCTGGTGGACGGGATGAACCACGTGCTCAAGCTGGCGCCGGCCGACCCGGCCCGGCAGGCCGCCGCCTACAGCGACCCGTCGCTCCCGCTCGCCCCGGACCTGGTCCGCGCTGTCACCGGCTTCATCCTCGGCCTCCGGGCGACGCGGTGACGGTCCTCGGCGTCGTCGCGCTCGCGTTCCTCGCGCTCGCCGTCGGCTTCGCCTGGCTGGCGCGCCGGGCGCTCCGCGGCCGCCGCCCCCTCGCGACCCTGACCCGGCTGCTCTCGGCGCTCCTCTTTCTCGCCCTCGCCGCCATCGCGGCGCTGCTGGCGCTCGGCACCCGCGGCTTCCGCGCCCTCACCGCCGAGGAGGTCGCCGCGACGGTCGCCATCCGGCCGGAGGGGCCCCAGCACTTCACCGCCGACGTCACCTTCGCCGACGGACACACCGGCACCTACGACATCGCGGGCGACCAGCTCTACCTGGACGCCCGCGTGCTCAAGTGGAAGTACTGGGCCGACCTGCTCGGCTTCCGCACGTTGTACGCGCTCGACCGCATCGGCGGCCGGTACGCCGACCTCGACGACGAACTCAAGCAGCCCCGCACGCTCTATCCGTTGGGCCCGCGCCGTCCGGCGGACCTCTTCGACCTCGTCCGGAAGTACACGTTCCTGGCGCCGTTCGCGGACGCGACCTACGGCAGCGGGACGTTCGCGGACATCACGGGGCCCGAGACGCTGGAAGTGCGGGTGTCGACGACGGGGCTGCTGGTGCGGAAGAGATGAGCGGCAGGTGCCACCTGCCACTTGCCACTTGCCACGTTCCACTCGCCACCCATCACCCCTCGATCTCGAACACCTGCACCGCCGAATTGAGCCGTTCCGCCGCGCCGCTTAGCAGCTGGGCGGTGGCGGCGACCTCCTCGGTCGAGGCCGTGAGCTGCTGGGTCGACGCGGCGATCTGCTGCGCGGCGGCCGCGAACTCCTCGGTCGCGCCGGTGATCCCCTGCATCCGCTCGAACATCGTGGTCACGAGGGAGTGGACGTCGCCTGACGAGGCGGAGATGGCCTGGGTCCAGCCGTCGGTCTCCTCGGCCTGGGCCACGAGGCGTTCCATTTCCGTGGCCGAGGACTGCGCCGCCGTGCGGGCCCCCTCCGCCCCACGGGCCAGGCGCTCGAGCCGCTTTCGGGTCCCTTCCACCCGCGTGAGCACCGCCTGGACGGTGCGCACCGTGTCGTTGGCCGACGCCTCCGCCTGGCGGGCCAGCTTCCGGACCTCGTCGGCCACCACCGCGAAGCCCCGTCCCTGCTCGCCCGCGCGCGCCGCCTCGATCCCGGCGTTGAGCGCGAGCATGTGGGTCTGGGCCGCGACCGCCTTGGCCTGGGCCACGAACTGCTGGATCTGCGCCGAGGCCTCGGCCAGCGCGGCGGCCTCCGCGGTGCCGAGCCGCACCTCCTCGCGCAGCGCCTCGAGCTCCGCGGCGCTCGCCGTCAGGCGCTCGCGGCTGGTCTGCGCCATCCGGGCCAGCTCCGTGTTCCGCTCCGCCGCGCCCCGGGCGCCGTGGGCCAGTTCCTGGGCGATGGCGCGGATCTGCTCGGCGCCTTCCTGGGTCTCGCGGACCAGCCCAGCCTGCGCCATCGCGCGCTGGGTCATGTCGGTGCAGGTGCCCGAGACCTCGATGGTGGCGGCGTTCATCTGCTCGGTGGCCGCGGAGATGGACGTGGCGATGTCCACCGACTCGCCCGCCGACCCGCGGATGGACCCGACCAGCTGGCGCAGGCTCGCCACCATCGTGACGATCGCGCCGCTCAGTCGGGCCACCTCGTCGTCACCGTCGGTGTCGAGGTGCCCCACTTCGTGGAGATCGCCCCGCGCCACCCGGCTCGCCACCCCCTCGACCTGGCGGAGCGGACCGATCACGCGCCGGTCGATCCACCGCGCGAGGCCGGCGAGGAGCAGGAGGGCGAGCAGGGCGAACACGCCGGCCTTGATCCAGATCTCCTGCCAGTGTCCGCTCAGGAGCGCCAGGCCCGCCGAGGCCGGCTGGCGCGTGACGACGGTCCAGCGGGGCGCGCCGATCCCCACGAGCGCCAGCCGCTCGGCGGCGCTCCCGCGGCCCACCTGCGCGAACCGGAGGTCGGTGGTGCCGCCCAGAAGCGAATCGTCGGCGAAGCGTACCCCGGTGCGGGCGCCGGGCTCGCTGCTCAGCGCGACCATCCCCCGCTGATCCACCACCTCGACGCTGGTCAGGGTGTCTACGCGGAGGTCGCGCCGGAGCGGGCGTCCGACGGCGTCGAGCGGCAGGGTGGCCCGGAGGACGCCGGTGGGGGTCCGGTCGTCGGCGCCGCGGATCGGCGTCGCGATGTCGAGGAGCAGCGAACCACCGGCGAGGTAGGGTGCGCCGTCGGTCGTGACCCCCCGGAGCGCGCCCGTGAACCACGGCTCGCCGGTCCCGGCACCGGGGTCCTTCGCCGCTGTCGTCTGGAGCAGGGCGCCGGTGCGGTCGTACACCGAGAGGTCGCCGAAGCTGGTGCGGGCGCGGAGCCGGGCCAGCACGAGCGCCGGATCGGCGCCCTTGCCCTGGCGGCCGCTCCGGGCGAGGTCCTGGATCGCCGGCATCAGGGCCAGCAGCTCGGCCTCGTGCCTGTAATCGGCGATGGCCGATTCCACGAGCCGCGCCGTGCGGGTGGTGTAGGCGGCGAGCTGGCGGTCGGCCTGTTCGTGGATGAGCCGCGAGGCGGTGGTCAGGATGAGCGCCACCGCTGCCCCGCCGATGACGAGCGTCACGGCGGCACCGGAGAGATACAATTTCTGGCGAAGGCCGCGATCGGTCGCGGCCCGGAGGGCGTTGGGGGTCGTCAGGATCGCTTCACAGCTCGGGGTGGCCGCAATCTGCAAGTCACCTGTCGCAAAGTCAAAGGGGACGATTTCCGGCCCCGGCGGCGTTACAATTCAGCCCCAGTGACCGCAGCCCGGCGCCCGGAGTGCCGGCATTCTGGTGGATGGAGCCGATGACCGACCGACCGCACGACGCGCAGTACGATCCCCAGGCCGTCGAGGCCAAGTGGCAGGCCCGCTGGGCCGAACGCCGGACCAACGAGCCCGACCTCGACCGCCCGGCCGATCCGTTCTACAACCTGATGATGTTCCCGTACCCGTCGGCCGAAGGCCTGCACGTCGGGAACATGTTCGCGTTCACGGGGAGCGACGTGTACGGGCGCTACCAGCGCCTCCGGGGGAAGACGGTCTTCGAGCCGATCGGCTACGACGCCTTCGGCATCCACAGCGAGAACTACGCCCTCAAGATCGGGAAGAACCCGGCCGAGGTGATCCCGAAGAACGTGGCCAACTTCCGCCGGCAGCTTGAGCGGATCGGCGGGATGTTCGACTGGCGCCACACGGTGGATACCACCGACCCCAGGTACTACAAGTGGACCCAGTGGGTGTTCCTCGAGCTCCTGAAGGCGGGGAAGGCCTATAAGAAGCAGGCGGCGGTCAACTGGTGCCCCAACGACAAGACGGTGCTCGCCAACGAGCAGGTGGAGGGCGGGCGCTGCGAGCGGTGCGGGGCGGTGGTGGAGCAGCGGGTGCTGGAGCAGTGGTTCTTCCGGATCACCGACTACGCCGAGCGGCTGCTCCGGAACCTCGACACGCTCGACTGGTCGGACACCACCGTCACGGCGCAGCGCAACTGGATCGGGCGCTCGCAGGGGGCCGAGATCGACTTCGCGCTCCCCGGCGGCCAGAAGGTCCGGGTATACACCACCCGGCCCGACACGATCTTCGGCGCCACCTTCCTGGTCCTCGCGCCGGAGCACCCGCTGGTGCCGGTCATCACCGGCCAGGCCGAACGCGCCGCGGTCGAGGCGTACCAGCAAGAGGCCCTCGCGACCGACGTGGTCACCCGCCGCACCGGCGAGCGCACCAAGACCGGGGTCTTCACCGGCGCCGCCGCGATCAATCCGGCCACCGGGAAGCCGATCCCCGTCTGGATCGCCGACTACGTGCTGATGGACTACGGCACCGGGGCCATCATGGCGGTGCCCGGCCACGACGAGCGCGATTTCGAGTTCGCCACCCGGTTCGGGCTTCCGATCGTCCGCGTCATCGCCGGCGAGGGCCAGTCGGCGGAGACGCCGCTCGCCGAGGCGTACACCGGACCGGGGCGCCTGGTGGCGTCCGGGGAGTACGACGGGCTCGACATCGAGACCGCCAAGGCGAAGATCACCGCCTGGCTCGAGGGGCGCGGGGCGGGGGAGGGGCGCACCCTCTATCGGCTCCACGACTGGTGCATCAGTCGCCAGCGCTACTGGGGCCCGCCGATCCCGATCATCTACTGCGACGCCTGCGGCGCGGTGCCGGTGCCCGAGAAGGACCTCCCGGTGGTGCTCCCGCCGATCGAGGACGTGCGCCCCGACGACAGCGGGGTCTCCCCGCTGGCGCGCCACAAGGAGTGGTACCACGCCCCGTGCCCCAGGTGCGGCAAGACGGGGCGCCGCGAGACCGACGTCTCCGACACGTTCCTCGACTCGGCGTGGTATTTCCTCCGGTACCCGTCCACCGACTTCGACGACCGCCCGTTCGACCAGGCCCGGACGTCGCGGTGGTGCCCGGTGTCCACCTACATCGGCGGGAACGAGCACGCCGTCCTGCACCTGCTGTACAGCCGGTTCATCACGATGGTGCTCCACGACCTGGGCCACCTGCCCTTCGAAGAGCCGTTCGCGCGGTTCCGGGCGCACGGCCTCATCGTGAAGGACGGCGCCAAGATGTCGAAGAGCCGCGGCAACGTGGTGGTCCCCGACGAGTACATCGCGCGCTGGGGAGCCGACACCTTCCGGACGTACCTGATGTTCCTGGGGCCGTTGCAGGAGGGAGGCGACTTCCGCGACGACGGGATCAGCGGCCCGCGCCGGTTCCTCGACAAGCTCTGGGGACTGGTGGCCGAGGCCGGGGCCGCCGGCCCCGCCGCGTCGGCCGCGCTCGTCGCCAAGTGGCATCGCGCCAAGCAGCGCGCCACCGAGGGGCTCGACTCGCTCCGCTACAACACCGCCATCGCCGCGGTGATGGAACTCCTCAACGCCGTGCGCGAGGAGGGGTGCCGCGACCGCACGCTGGTCGAGGAGATGGTGGTGATGATGGCGCCGTTCGCGCCGCACTTCGCGGAGGAATGCTGGGAGCGGCTGGGGCACCGGACCAGCGTGTTCGACGCCCGCTGGCCCGCCTTCGACCCGGCGCTCGCGGTCGAGGACAGCATCGAGGTGGTGGTGCAGGTGAACGGCAAGACCCGCTCCCGCGTCACCGTCGCCCGCGCCGCCGCCGAGGCCGACGTGGTCGCCGCCGCTCTGGCCGACGAGGCGGTGCGCCGGTTCCTCGACGGCAAGGCCCCGAAGAAGACGATCTACGTGCCGGGGAGGTTGGTGAATGTGGTGGCGTAGAGGGTGAACAGTGAACGGTGAAGGGTGAACGGGAGTGCGTGAACAGGGAACGGGCCGTCCGACGAGCCAGCGCCGGACGGCCCGTTCACCCTTCACCCTTCACCGTTCACCCTTCACCCTTCACCCTTCACCCTTCACCGTTCACCGTCACAACACCCGCACGATCGCCTCCCC
>CAMLHU010000041.1 GCA_946479825.1 uncultured Gemmatimonadota bacterium | reverse complement strand
CCGGGCACCGCGCGGATCGATTCCATCGCCCGCCTTACGGCGGACAATCCCCTCCAGCGGCAATGGGTCGTCGGCCTGCGCCCGCTCCTGGCCCGCAAGATCGCCCACATGGACTCGATCGTCCTGGTGCGCGACGCCCGGGGGTCTGCCGCGATCGAGCTGATCGGATCGGGCCGCCCCCTGATGGACAGCATCGACCAGCGGACGGCGCGGATGGTCGCGATCGAGCGCGACCTCCGGACGGATCGCGAACGCGACGCCGCCGACCAGGGCCAACGGGCGATCATCGCGATCGTGGTCGGTGGGATGCTGGGGCTCCTCCTTGTGCTGACGGCCGCGGCGACCGGGTGGCGTGAACTGCTCGAGCGCCAACGGGTGGAGGAGCTCCTCCACCGCGATGGTGCCCGGCAGGCCGTGATCATCCAGACCCAGCAGGCGATCGCCGAATCGCTGACGGAATCGCAGCGGGTGATGCAGATGATCGTGGACCAGGCCCAGGGTCTCTTCGATGCCGACGGTGCCGCCATCGCGCTGGCTGAGGATGGTGAAGTGGTGCTCCGCGTTACCAGCGGCGCGCTCGGTCCCCATCGTGGGATGCGGGTCCCGGGAACGGGCAGCATCGTCGGGAACGTCTTTTCGAGCGGACAGGCCGCCCTCATCGACGATGGCGCCGGTCACGCGCTGGTGCATCAGGAGACCATGGCGGCGACAGGCCTGCGTGCAGCGTTGGCCCAACCGCTCACCCGTGAAGGAGCCACGGTCGGGGTTCTGGTGGTGATGTCGCGTCGCCCGGGGGCCTTCAGCGAGCAGGATGCGCGCGGCCTCGGGATACTCGGCGGGATGCTCTCGGCCGCCTTCACCAACGCGGCGGCCTTCGAGGCCAACCAGCGCCTGCTGGCCGAGCTTCGCGAAAGCCGGGACGTGGCCGAGGCGGCCAACGAGGCCAAGAGCCGGTTCCTGGCCACGATGAGCCACGAACTCCGTACCCCGCTCAACTCCGTCATCGGCTTTGCCCGTTTGCTGCAGCGGAACCGGGCCGGCAACCTGGCCGAGCAGGACCTGCAGTTCCTGGGCCGGATCGAGCAGAACGGCGTCCACCTGCTCTCCCTCATCAACGACGTGCTCGACCTTTCCAAGGTGGAGGCGGGCAAGCTCGAGGTGACGCTCGAACGGACCGACCTGGTCCCGTTCATCCGGGACACGGTGGCGCAGCTCGGCGGCCAGGTCCGTAGCCGGGAGGTCGAGCTCCGGACCGAGTTGCCCGAACAGGCGGAGCCGGTGGAGGTGGACCCGGCGCGGCTCCGGCAGGTGCTGATCAACCTGATCGGCAACGCGCTCAAGTTCACCGAGCGCGGCAGCGTGACGGTACGCCTGCTCCTGGCCCCGGGCTCGCGCCACCCCACCGGGATCGCCGTGAGCGACACGGGGATCGGGATCCCGCCCGAGCGCCAGGCCGCCGTGTTCGAGGCGTTCCAGCAGGCCGACGACACCACGGCCCGGAAGTACGGCGGCACCGGGCTGGGCCTCACGATCTCGCGCTCGTTCCTGCGCCTGATGGGCGCGTCCATCACCGTGGAGAGCGAGGTCGGCAAGGGCTCGACCTTCACTATCCACTTCGAGCGGCAGGGGCAGCCCGCGGCCCCGACGGGTCCCGCCGTAGCGCAACCGGCGGCGACGGACGGCGCCGGCCCGGGTGTTGCCGGACGCCCCACGGTCCTCATCGTGGACGACGACCCCGACGCGCGCGAACTCCTGCGGAACATCGTGGCCGACGCCGGCTACGAGCCGATCGTCGCGACCGGCGGCCGCGACGGGCTCGACCAGGCGCGCACCCGGCACCCTGACCTCATCACGCTCGACCTGATGATGCCGGGCATTTCCGGCTGGGAGGTCCTGACCGTGCTCAAGGCCGACCCCACTACCGCGATGATCCCGGTGGTGGTGGTAAGCGTCGTCGCCGCCGAGCAGCGCGGGCGGCTCCTCGGCGTCATCGACCTGGTGCCCAAGCCGGTGGAGCGGGACCACCTGACAGCCCTCCTGCGGCGGATCGCGGCGCCCGGGCGCCGGCAGGCGCTGGTCATCGAAGACGATCCGGCGGAGCGCCGGTTGCTCACCCGGTTCCTCGCCGATGACGGCTTCGAGGTCGTGACCGCGCCCAACGGCCTCGAAGGCCTCCGGCGGCTGGAGACCGCGGTGCCCGACCTCATCCTGCTCGACCTCGCGATGCCGGTGATGGACGGACTGACCTTCCTCGCGACGCTCCGGCGGAGCCCGCAATGGACCCACATTCCGGTGGTGATCGTGACCGGGGAGATGCGCCTCGACGACGCCGAACGCTTTGCGCGGGAGACGGCCGGCGTGGTGCAGAAGGGGGTAGATTTCGAGCGGAGCCTTCGGGAGGTGCTTGAACGGGTCAGGCCCGCCGTCGCTCCCACCCGGACCCCGGCAGAGGCGTGATGGCGGAGCGGCTCAAGGACGAGATCGGACAGCGGGCCCCGTTCCCGAGCGTGGAGGCCGAGGCGGCGCTGAACATCATACGCACCGCCGACGCGTACGACCGCCAGACCGCGGAGCTGCTCAAGCCGTTCGCCCTGACTCCCACCCAGTACAACGCCCTGCGGATCCTGCGCGGCGCGGGCGACGACGGGCTCACCTGCACGGCGGTCTCGGAGCGGATGGTCACCCGCGACCCCGACGTCACCCGGCTCTTCGACCGGCTCGAGGCCCGCGGCCTGGTGGAGCGGTCCCGCCACGCCGCCGACCGCCGCGCGGTGATCGCGCGCATTACGCCGTCGGGGCGCGACCTGCTCGCGCAGATCGACGCCCCGATCGTGGAGTTCCACCGGAGCCGCCTGGGCCACCTCGGCGACGACCGGCTCCGTCAGCTCATCACGTTACTTGAAGACGCCCGCGAAGGGCTGAAGTAGCTCAATACCGCAGCCGCCGCGCCAGCCCCGCCGTCACCAGCAGCAGCAGCGCGCTCCAGCCGATCGCGGTCACCGCCGCGCGACCGACGTCCCCCGCCCCGGCGTCGAGCGGCCCGAAGTACGACCGGGCCTCTTCCCGCACCCACTCGTCCATCGGCACGCCGAAAGCCTCCGCGAACGCGGCCGGCACGTCCGCTTCCGACTTCCAGAACGCCCGGAACCGCGCGACCCCGAACTGCGAGACCAGGTCGGGGAGCACCATCACATCCAGCGGACCGAGCCCGTCGTCCTGGAACCCGATCCAGGGCCGCCCCGGGCGGACCGCGAGGACGGCCTCGGTGCAGCGCCCGGTCCGACCGACGAGACATCCGGCGGCGTTCATCGCCCCGAAGTACGCCGGTGGGAGCCCCGCCCGCGCCACCCGCATCGTCCAGCTGTTGCCCTTCCACTCACGAAGTTGCTGCTGCTCCCAGCTGCTGCTGTCCGGCCGGTACGTCCAGCCCGGTGGTGCCGCGGCATACCCCTGGTACGACGACGCCATCCACGCGCCGACCCGCGGCCCGGGACGGCCGAAGGCGACGTAGTACCCGCACGGTCCGAGGGCGCCCGCGGGATCCACCGGGTCGCCGGGCGACGACTCCCACCCGCGGACGAAGCAGGGAACCGGGTCGCCGGCCGCGGGGGGGATGAACCGGTCGTCCAGCCCTCCCTCGAACCGGACCACAGTCCCCACCTCGGCCGCGTGCGCGGGAAGGCGCGCCAGCCCCTCACGGTACGGGGTGAGCCATTCGGCCGGCGCGGGCAGCACCCGCCCGTGAGGGTCGTCTTCGCGGACCCCGGCCAGCTGGCCCGGCGCCGGCGTGACGGCGTGATACTCCCCCGCCCCGATCCGCGCCCGGTCGAGGGCGCGCTCGACGATCCGGAGGCTGTCCCACACCACCCAGCGCCGGTTGGATGACAGCATCGCGGTGCCGGCGATGCGCGGCCCGGGCGCGCCGTGGTAGAGCGTGGCCGCGCCGAAAAGCAGGCATCCGCCCACGAGCGCCGGCCACCGCGTCAGACGTGTCGCCATCTCACCCCCCAGATACCGAGGCCCAGGACCACCAGCGCGCCGAGCGATGCCACCAGCGCGGCGCGAGTGTTGAGCGCGCCGAGCCCGATCAGTTGTTCGCGCCATTCCGAGACCAGCGCATCGCGGGGCTCCCCGGCGAGCGCCGCCAGGCGATCGACCACCGGACGCGACGGGTCGGCATAGAGGTCGCCGAGGCGTCGGACGCCGCCGGCGCGCTCGAGGACGTAGCGGAAGAGCGAGGCACGGACCACCTCGCTCAAGCCGGCGGGCGCCGAAAGGGCGCGTTCGCAGGCCGCGACGTCGCCGTCGCGGCACCCCACCACGGCGGCACCGGTATCCCGCGCCAGGCGGATCCGCGCCGCGGGCGCGATGTCGGCGTACGAGGTCTCCAGGGCCTGCCCGCCCGACCAGCTCCGGAGGGCGGGGTCGGCCTCGGCCCACGCCGCGTTGCGGGCCGCGGCTCGCACCAGCTTGCCGATGGCGCCGGCCGCGAGCCGGCGCGCCCCGGCGAAGGCGCCCTGCCCTGCGCCTACGAACGACACCTCGAGCGCCGGCAGCGTCAGCGAATCGAACCGGACCCGCACGGGGCCGGCCGACGGCGAGATCACGCCGCCGAACTCCCGCATCGCCGCGGCCAGGGCCGCGGGCACCTCCCGCTCCGCGTACGGGCGCGCGGCGGCGTTCACCAGCAACGTCCACCCATCGGCCAGCCGGACCGTATCCATCGGCGGGCCCGCCCGCCGCGCGGCCTGCAACGAGTCCGCTTCGTGCTGCAACCGGGCGCGGATCGCCGAGAGCTCGGCGACGCCCTGGGCGTGGGCCGCGGGCGCGGCGCCGAGCGCCAGCGCCACGACCCAGAAGAGGGCGGGCCTAGACATCGATCAGCATCCAGCGCCCGCCCAGCACGTGGAGGGGGCTCCACTGCCCGGTGAGCGCGTCGAGGATCCGGCCGGTGGCGTGGATACCGACGAGTTCGAGGGCGATCGCCAGCACCACGACGCCGACCACCGCCCACGCCACCGGTCGCCCGACCAGGGCGAACATCGTCCACAGCGCGTGGCTCACGAGGAGGGCCAGCGCAAAGCGCAGGATCAGGCCGCCGGCGTGCAACTGGAGCCCGTCGGGCACCACCGCGCCCCGCGCGGCGATCGTGACGGCGACGGCGAAGGCCACCGCGAGTCCTGCGAGCACCGCCCCGCCGGCGCCCGCGCGCATCAGGGCGTAGCGCTCGCGGCGCACCGGCAGCGTGAGGGCGTAGACCCACCAGCCCCGGCGGTCGGGCCACCAGGTGATGATCGAGAGCAGCGTCGCCGCGGTGAAGGCGAGCACCGGCATCATCAGCCCCCAGAACTGGGCCTCGACCAGGATCCGCTCCGGGTCCTGCACCGGCGGCGGCGCCACCGCGAGGTGGACCGCGCCGCGGACGATGACCACCGCGCACGCCGCCAGGAACAGCAGCATCCAGCGGGAGTCCCGCCATACCTGCTTCAGGATCACGGCGAACATCAGGCGGCCCTCCCGAGCGAGCGACGGAACGAGCGAAGCAGCTCCACGAACGCCTCCTCGAGGTCGAGGTCGATCACTTCGCGCACCGTGACGCCGGCCCGGCCGATCGCCGCGGCGGTCTCGGGGGTCCAGTCGCGGACCACCCACTCCTCGCCGCCGGGGATCGGCTCGATACCGATCACCGTGAACGCCGCACCTGCCGGGGCCACGGTCCCCGCGGGGACACGGATCCGCTTGATGCCGTGCTTGAACGCCTCCATCCGCACCTGGGCCACGAGCCGGCCCTGGTCCATCACCCCCACCCAGTCGCAGATCCGCTCGAGCTCGTGCACCAGGTGGCTCGAGATGAACACGGTGGCGCGGGTCCGCTCGACGTACTCGAGCAGCGCCGCGAGCACGTCGCGCCGCACCACCGGGTCGAGCCCGTCGGTCGGCTCGTCGAGCATCAGGAGCTCCGGCTTCTGCCCCAGCGCCTGGAGCAGCATCAGCTTGGCGGTCTCGCCCTTGGAAAGGCTTCCGATCTCGGCCTGCGACGCGAGGCCGAAGTGTGCGGCAAGTTCCCCGACCCACTTTGCGTCCCACCGCGGGTGGAAGGCCGAGTGGAACTCGAGCGACTGGGCCACGGTGAGGCTCCGGTAGAGGTGGGGCCGTTCGGGGACGTACCCGGTCCGTCCCAGCGCGTCGGGGAGCCTGCCGGGGATCGGCAGTCCGAGCAGCGTCGCGGCGCCCGTGAAGCCCGGGTAGAGCCCGAGCAGGGCGCGGATGGTGGTCGTCTTGCCCGAGCCGTTGGGGCCGAGGAAGCCGTAGATGGCGCCGGTCGGGACGGCGAGGGAGACGTCGGCCAAAGCGAAGTTCCGTCCGAGCCGGAGGCCCAGGCCCCGGGTCTCGATCGCGAGGTCGGTCATCGGCCGGTCTCCTTGAGTTCGGATTGGATGGCGTCACGGAGCTCCGCCGCCGAGAGGCCGAGGCGCGCCGCTTCGGCCAGCATCCCGCGGACCAGCTGGCGCGCCTCGGCCTCGCGCTGGCGCCCGCGCCGTTCGGCGCTCACGCTGCGCACGTAGGTGCCGCTCCCCTGCCGCATTTCCACAAAGCCCTCCGCTTCGAGGTCGCGATACGCCTGGACCACCGTGGCCGGGTTGACCCGGAGCCGCGCCGCCAGCGCCCGGACCGAATCGAGGGCCGTTCCCGGGGCAAGCTCCCCCGCCGCGATCGCCACGCGCAGGCGATCGGCGATCTGGGCGTAGAGCGGGGTCGGACTGCGAGGGTCGAGTCGGTCGAACACAGCCACCGCCAAGTGTATTAGTGTGGCCATACAGTATGACACATCGGCCCGCCTGTCAAGCGCGGGGTCGAAGTGTGACCTGCGCCCTAGCCGGCGCCCCGTTGGGCCCTATATTCGTGCCCTGCCGTCGTTCCCCGGTCATCCCGCCGCCCCATCCGCGCGGCGCCACTGAAGCACCACCACGCCCCCTGCCAGGCCCGACCCCCGGGCCGCGGGTGCGCTCATATCCTGGGAAACCGATGTCCCGCACCCCCGGCCGCCTCCGGCAGTCGACCGTCACCACCGTCCTGCGCCTCGGCGCCGCCCTCCTGCTGGCGGTCGCGGTGGCCACCTGCTCGGACGAGCATCTCGGCGGACCCTCGCGCGGCGGGGCCGGCTACTTCGGCTTCCGGCCGGTGACGCACCTGAGCTCGCCCCCGGCGACGTTCGGGATCGTCATCGACAGCGTGCATATCCGCCTGACCCGTCCCCCCACGAACCTGCTGGTCCTCGACACCACCGCCGCCTTCCCCGCCGACTCGAGCGCGCTCAAGCTCGCGCTCCTCGTCCCGCTTTCCCAGCAGGCCGAAACGCTGACCGCCCTGATCGAGCTCAAGGCGAGCGGCCTCGTGGTGTTCAGTGGCACCCAGGACGTCGTGGTGGTGAACGGGCCGCCGGGGAGCTCCCCGCCGCCCAGCATCTCACTCGCGTTCGTCGGGCCGGGGAAGACCACCGACTCGATCCGCATCGCCCCGCGCGACACGGCGATCAAGCTGGGGGATTCGCTGCGATTCAGGGCGTCGGCCTGGGACTCGAGCGGCGCGGCATTGGCGCAGTTCTACGCCGGGTGGACCTCGAACGACACGACCCTCGCCAAGATCAATGCGACCGGGCTGCTGCGGGCGCCGACCCACCGCGGCACGGTGAAGATCATCGCGACCACCCCCACCGGGATCGCCGATACCACGTCCGTCACCTTCGTCCCGACGGCGACGCTCCTCGCCAAGGCGGGCGGCGACGGCCAGACCGGGACCGTCGGCGCGAGCCCGGCGGCGCCGCTGCTGGTGCAGGCGCGCGCCGCGGACAGCCTCGGCGTGGCCGGGGTCGCGGTGCGATTCACCGCGCTGGCGGCCGGCGCCAGCGTGGCCGAGTCGCTGGCGGTGACCGATTCGCTGGGGCACGCGGCGACCGCCGTGACGCTCGGGCCCACCGCGGGGCCGCAGCGGTTCGTGGCGCAGGCCGGCGCGCTTGCGCCTGACACGTTCACGATCACGGCCGGCGCGGGCGCCGCGGCGGCGATCGCGATCCAGGCCGGCAACGCGCAGACCGACACCACCGACCTGGCGCTCCCGGCGCCCCTCGCCGTCAAGGTCACCGACGCGTTCGGCAACGCCGCGTCCGGCGCCAAGGTGGCGTGGGTCCGGGTGGCCGGCCGGGGGACGCTGGCCGCCGACACCACCGCGAGCGACTCCGCCGGCCTCGCGACCGTGGGCTACACCCTCGGCGCGCTGGCCGGGACCGACACCGTCTCGGCGACGCTCGCCGGGACCAGCGCCAAGGTCACCTTCACCGCGACGGCCATCACGGCCGCCGCGGCCAGCGTGGCCGTCGTCTCCGGCAACGCCCAGGCCGACACCGTCGGCAAGGCGCTGCCGCAGCCGCTCGTGGTCTTCGTCGCCGACGGCCGCGGCAAGCTGGTGGCCGGCGCGCGGGTGATCTGGAGCTCGAAGTTCGGCGGCGGGACGTTCGCGGCCGACACTGTCCTGACCGACACCACCGGCCACGCGCAGGCCACCTACACTCTGGGCTCCGTGGCCGTCACCGACACCGTCGTCGCGACGATCGCCTGCGGCTGCACGGCCACCTTCACCGCGAGCGCCCTCCCGGCGGCGGCGGCGCTGATCGCGATCCAGGGCGGGAACGGCCAGACCGACACGGTGAGCACGGCGCTCCCGACTGCCCTCTCCGTCAAGGTGACCGACGCGTTCGGCAATGCCGTGAACGGCGTCGTGGTCCACTGGACCATCCTGGCCGGTAGCGGGTCGCTGTCGGCGGACTCCTCGGCCACCGCGGGCACCGGGATCGCGCAGGTCAGCTATACCCTGGGCAACGTGCCCCAGATGGATTCGATCAAGGCAACGCTCGGTGCCGGCCCGGCCACGGTCACGTTCACGGCCACCAGCGTCGCCCCGGCGCCGGCCGCGATCGCCATCGTCTCGGGCAATGCCCAGACCGACACCGTCGGTCTCACGTTGCCGCAACCGCTCGTAGTGGCCGTCACCGGCGGCGGCGGCAGGCCCGTCGCCGGCACGAGCGTCGCCTTCGCCAGCAAGTCGGGACGAGGGAAGTTCGGCGGTCGCGCGGCGGACACGGTGACCACCGACACGCTCGGGCGCGCGCAGGTCGCATTCACGCTCGACACGCTCGCCGGCCCCGACTCGGTATTCGGGAAGACCGTCGTGGGCGGGTACGCCGTGGCGTTCGGCGTCACGGCCATCGCGGGCGCGCCGGTCACCATCAACAGCGTCGCAGGCAACATCCAGTCGGACACCGCGCGCGCGACCCTGCCCAACCCGCTGGTCGTGTTCGTGAGCGACGCCCACGGCAACCCGGTGGCCGGCGCGCACGTGGTCTGGACCGTGACGCTCGGCAGCGGGACCTTCGGCGGGCTCTCGACCGACACCATCACCACGGCGGCGAACGGTCAGGCCAGCGTCTCCTTCACGCTGGGCGCCACGGCCGGCACCAACAACGTCAAGGCGACGGTCCAGGAGACCGGCGCGCCGGTGACGTTCACCGAGACGACCCTCTCGGGTGCCGCCGCGGCCATCAGCCTCGTGAGCGGCAACGCCCAGACCGACACCGTGGGCGCCACCCTGCCGAGCCCGCTCGTGGTCCGTGTGGCCGACGGATCCAACAACCCAGTGGCCAACGCCAAGGTGTACTGGACCCGGATCGCGGGCACCGGCACGGTGAGCGCCGACTCGACCGTCACCAACGCGTCGGGCCAGTCGCAGATCACCTTCGCACTCGGCGCCACCGCCGGCGCCGATACGATCAGGGCCGCGCTCGCGAGCGGCGACAGCGTGCGGTTCACGGCCACCGCCACCGCGGGCGCCCCAGCCGCCATCGCGGCGACGGGCGGCAACGGGCAGTCGGGGACCACCGGCTCGGTGCTGCCGAACCCGCTCACCGTCCGCGTCACCGACGCCCACAGCAACCCGGTGCCGGGGATCAGCGTGACCTGGACGGTCACCGCGGGCGGCGGCACGCTGGGCGGCGTCACCGCCACCACCGACGCGACCGGCACCTCGACCGTTGCCCAGTGGACCCTGGGCGGCACCGCGGGCACCGACAGCGCCACCGCCACGCTCAGCGGCGTGAGCGGGAGCCCGGTCGTCTTCACGGCCGTGGCCCTGCCGCTCGCCGCCACCAAGAGCTGGACCGGCTCGGCCGGCACCAGCTGGGCGACCGCGGGGAGCTGGAACCCGACGGGCGTCCCGACGCTCAGCGACAACGTCTTCATCCCCGCCTCGGCGCCGTCGCCGGTCGTGGCGGCGACCACCACCGTGGGCGGGCTCCAGACCGAGACCGGCGTCACGCTCACGATCAACGCCGGTGACACGCTCAGCACCCTCGGTACCGTGCTCGTGCCGGCCGGCGCGACCGTGACCGGGAGCGGGGCGCTCGCGCTCGCGGGAACCAACCAGCAGGTGTCGGGCGCCTTCGGCACCGTGGCGGTGACCGGCACGCCGCTGCTGAGCGGTGCCAGCGCCGTGAGCGGCCCGCTCAGCGTGACGTCGAGCGGCGCCCTCACCCTCAACGGGCATCCGCTCACGGTGGGCGGCGCGGTCTCGCTGGCGGGGAGCGGCCGCCTGGTGATGACCAACTCGGCCGACTCGCTCGACGTGGCCGGACTCTTCACCGCCAACGGCGCGCCGACCGGGACCGACCTCACGGCCGGGACGCTGGTGCTCCGCGGCGGTTTCGCGCAGGGCAGCGGGTTCACCAACAACTTCGCACCGGCCGCGACGCACACCACCGTCCTTGCCGGGAGCGGGGCGCAGTCGGTCACGTTCGCCTACCCGGGGCTCACCCAGTCGCACTTCGGCACCCTGGTGGTGAACGATCCCGCGGGCGTCACGCTCGCCAGCAACGTGTCCGCGGCCGGGACGGTCACGCTCACGAGCGGCGCCGTGACCGGCACGGGCCGGGCGGGGATCCTGGGCGGCGGGCTGGTGGACGCCGCCGCGGGCTGGCACGTGGACTCGACCACGCTGGCCGCCACCGCCGCCGTGCCGCTCCCCGATTCGATCGCGGGCCAGGTGACCGTCACCGGCACCGTCGCGCTCGCCACCGCGCTCAAGGTGAACGGCGGACTCGCGCTCGCCGGGACAGGCACCCTCACCCCCGCCGGGCACCCGCTCACGGCGACCGGCGCGATGACCCTGTCCGGTTCGTCGCAGCTCGTGATGACCAACGCCACCGACACCGTGGACGTGGGCGGGCTCTTCACGGCCAACGGAGGGCAGACCGGCGCCAACCTTTCGGCTGGCAAGCTCGTCCTGCGCGGCGGGTTCACGCAGGGAAGCAACTTCGCCAACGATTTCGCGCCGAGCGGCACGCACCGGACCGTCTTCGCGGGCGCCGTCGCGCAGTCGGTCAACTTCTACAGCGCGGCGGCGGCCGCCTCGCACTTCCAGGACGTGACCTTCGACGACGTCGCGGGCGTGACCTTCGCCGCCACCTCGC
>CAMLHU010000040.1 GCA_946479825.1 uncultured Gemmatimonadota bacterium | reverse complement strand
GGTGGTGACGAGCGGGCGCGAGAGGATGAGGTAGGGGATCGGCTTCCCCTCGGGGCTCCGGCCGATCGTCCCTTCGCGGAAGGCGGCACCCCGCACCCGAAGGGAATCGAGGAACGCCATCACGTCGGCGTAGCTCGAGGTCTCGCGATAGTCGGTGCGTTCGGGGCGGGTCTGCTGCGCCCGGAGCGGCGCGGCGGCGGCGCAGGCGAGCAGGGCGGCGAGGGCGACGTGGCGCATCGGCTAGATTTCCCAGTCGGAACGGGAGGGGACCCAGATGACGGACGGACCTGCGCGGCGCGGGCCGCTGCTGGACACGCTAGGCCAGTTGATCCAGAACGGCAAGGAGCTGGCCGCCTACCTTTGGCAGGTGCCGGACGACGAACCCACCCGGCGCCAGCTGGGGGAGCTCGCGGCCCGGATCCGCGAGGAGGGCGCCCGCCAGGGGCGGCGGGAGATGGGCCGGGTGTGCGACGAGATCGAGCGGGCCGCGGCGGCCCTGCCCACGCCGCAGCAGGTGGACCTGCTGCAGGACGCGTTCGAGCGCCTGTACAAGCTCTGGCAGTCGACCAAGTCCGGCCTGCTCTGACCCGGGCCGCGGCGCCGGCCTCCCCGGGGCGCTACCTTACAGTCCTTCCCTGCAGCGAGGTCCCGTGGCCGTCAAGCTTACCTCCCGCCAGCAGGCGCAGCTCGCCTTCCTGGAGCCCTACGCCCGCCAGCTCAGCGCGATGGGCTCGCTCATCGAGCAGATGGCGGCGCCCAAGGCCGACGAGCAGCTGGGCCGGACCCTGATCCGGCAGGTGGCGGCCTCGAAGACCCAGGCCCAGGGGCTCGGGCTCACCAAGATCGCCGAATCCCTCGGCACCATCGAGCAGACCGCCCGCCGCACCGGCGGCGGGCTCAGCAAGTTCCGGACGCTCCGCGAGCTCTACGCGATGCTGCGCCTCAACCACGAGCAGGCGATGCGCGCCGCCACGACGGAGGAGGCCCACGGCGAGGAGGGCGGCGCCGAAGGGCACTGAACAGAACGGCCGGACCCGAGGGTCCGGCCGGAGATTGCGCGCCGCGAACGGCTCAGAGCCACTGCGTCAGGCCGCGCTTCCTCAGGACGGCGTCGATCAGCGGGCCGGAGGCCAGCGTCACCATCGCGTTCACCAGCACGCCGATCAGCAGCGTGACGAAGGCGAGCGCGCAGATGATGCCGATGGCGCCCGCAAAGGCGAGGAACACGTACACCGCCTGGAACATCGGAACTCCCTGAAAGGCCGGCCGTTACTGGACGGTCGTCAGTTTAGTCGAACCCCGACGGGCCCGCAACCGCCCGCCCCCACACCCCCGAGGAACCCTATGCGCACCTTCGGCACCCTGCTCGCCCTGGCCCTGGCCGCGGCCCCCGTCGCCGCCCAGAACCATATGGACCACATGGCGGACCCGGACAACGCGGTCATGGGCGGCGGCCAGCTGCCGGCCGGCTGGATGGCCCGGACCGACCGCGACGCCCCGCTCGCCAACGTCAAGTTCATCACGATGGGCGAAGGCCTCCACGCCACGATGGGGCCGGCGGCGATCTTCTGGCGCGCCGCCGACACGGCGACCGGGAACTTCCACACCCTGGCCACCTTCACCCAGGAGAAGGCGCCGAAGCATCCCGAGGCCTACGGCCTGATCATCGGCGGCAGCGACCTGAGCGGCCCGGGCCAGCGCTACACCTACGTCATCGTCCGCGGCGACGGGAAGTACATGATCAAGCGCCGCAACGGCGACTCGGTCTCGACGGTGGTCGAGTGGACCGCCAGCGACGCCGTGCACCCGGCCGGCCCGGACGGCAAGGCCACCAACGAGGTGTCGGTGGGCGTGAAGAACGGGAAGGTCAGCTTCATGGTGAACGGCAAGGAAGTCTACGCCACCGACGCGGCCAACGTGGACACCAAGGGCATCGTCGGCCTGCGGATCAACCACAACCTCGACGTGCACATCGCCGGGTTCGCGGTGCATCACATCGGCGGCTGATCCGGGCGCGGATCCCGTCGTCCTCCCGAGGGACCGGCCCGCTGGGTCGGTCCCTCGGGTCGTTCCGGGACCTCACCCCGCCTTCACCTCGGTCCAGGTCCGGTCCCAGAGCGGCGCCGCCGGGCCGAGGTCGCGCTGGTACTCGAGCCGCGCCAGCTCCGCCGGACCGGGATAGGGGATGGGATCGGAGAGCAGTCGCTGGGCCGCCCGGTTCGGGCTGCCGTAGCGGGTGGCCCGCGCGATCCCCGCCGCCACCTCGGGCCGCAGGCAGTAGTTGATGAACTCGTGCGCCGCCCGCTTGTGCGGCGCGTCGGCGGGGATCGCCATCGCGTCGAGCCAGATCAGGCTCCCCTCCTTCGGCAGCGCCCACGCGATCGGCGCGCCCTCGGCCGCCGCCTGCGCGGTGTCCCCATTCCAGAGCTGCGCCACCCAGACGTCCCCCGCCACCAGCTGCGCCTTGACCGGCGCCGAGAGGTAGGCGGCGAGGAGCGGCTTGGCCCGGAGCGCGTCCGTCCTGGCCGCGGCCAGCTCGGCCTGGTCGGTGCTGTTGAGCGAGCGGCCCCGGTACTTGAGGAACGCCCCCAGCACCTCGCGTCCGTCGTCCATCATCGTCATCCGGCCGGCAGCGCGAGGGTCGAAGAACGTCTCCCACGAAGCCGGAGGCGCCGCGAGCTTGTCGGTGCGCCAGGCGATCCCGGTGATCCCCCACGCCCAGGGCACGCTCACCGCGTTGGCCGGGTCGGCCGGCGTGCCGAGGAAGGTCGGCGCGAGGTTGTCCCAGTTGGTGAGGTACCGGCGGTGCAGCGGGGCCAGGGCGCCCGCCGAGCGGAGCACGGGGATGGCGTAGCCGGAGGGGACCACGAGGTCGTACGCCGCGCCGCCGGTCAGGAGCTTGGCCAGCATCTCCTCGTTGCTCTCGTACGTGTCGTACGTCACCCGCACGCCGAACTCGCGGCTGAACCCGGCGACGGTGTCGGGGCCGATGTAGTCCGACCAGTTGTAAAGCCGGAGCTCGGGCTCGATGGGCCCGAGCGGCGCGGCGGGATCCTCCACCGACGCGGCCCGCCGGGCGCAGGCCGCGAGCGCGGCGGCGGCCCCGGCGGCCACGAACGAGCGGCGCGACATCCCGGTCACGGCGCGGCTTCCTCCGGCCGGCGGGCGCGCAGCGCCTCGGCGCCCACGAGGGCCAGCGTGGTGACGGCCAGGATGAGCGATCCGACGGCGTTGATCGTCGGCTCCACCGCCTTCCGCACCATGCCGTACACCAGCAGCGGCAGGGTCGTGGCGCCCGGGCCGGCCACGAAGAAGGTGACCACGAAGTCGTCGAACGAGAGCGTGAACGCGAGCAGCGCCGCGGCGACGATGCCGGGCGCGAGCAGCGGCAGCGTCACCCGGCGGAGCGCCTGCCACGGGGTGGCGCCCAGCGTCTGCGCCGCCTCCTCGAGCGCGCCGTCCATCCCGGCCAGGCGGGCCAGCACCACCACCGTGACGAAGGGGAGGCAGAAGGTCGCGTGCGCGACGACGACGGTGCCGAGCCCGAGCGGCACCCGGAGCGCCGCGAACAGGACCAGCAGCGAGATCCCCGCCACCACCTCGGGCGTCACCACCGGCAGGTACAGGGCCGCCTCGGCCCGCCGCCGCCCGGCCCCCGTCCACCGATGCAGCCCGAGCGCGAGCGCGGTCCCGAGCGCCGTGGCGATGGCGGTGGCCGCGAGCCCGACCAGCAGGCTGGTCCGGAGGGCCGCGAGGATGTCGGGCCGCGCCGCGAGCGCCCGGTACCAGTCGAGCGTGAACCCCGACCACGCCGCCGAGAATCGCGAGGCGTTGAACGAGAACGCCACCAGCACGAGCACCGGCAGGTGCAGCAGCAGGAAGCAGAGCCCCACGACGGCCCGGAGCGGCAGCGGCGGACGGCGGGTCACGGGAGCGGCAACCCCTCGGCCGCGTCGCGGCGGCGCAGGTGCACCAGCACCCCCGCCAGCACGGCGACGAGCAGCAGCGCGCTCGCCGCGGAGCCGAACGGCCAGTCGCGCGCGACGGTGAACTGATTCTGGATCAGGTTGCCGAGCAGCACCGTCCGCGCGCCGCCCAGGAGGTCGGGGGTGAGGAAGCTGCCAAGCGACGGGACCAGCACGAGCAGCGCGCCGGCCGCGACCCCCGGCAGCGAGAGCGGCAGCGTCACCCGCCAGAACCGCGCGGCCGGGCGGGCGCCGAGCACCTCCGCGGCCTCCTCGAGCGCGGGGTCGAGCTTCTCGAGCGAGGCGTAGATGGGCAGCACCGCGAACGGCAGGTAGCCGTACACCTGCCCCGCCAGCACGGCGCCGGAGGTATAGAGCAGCGTGAGCGGGTGGGACACGAGCCCGAGCCGGAGCAGCACCTCGTTGACCAGGCCGCCGTCGCGCAGCAGGAAGATCATCGCGTACATCCGGACCAGGTAGCTGGTCCAGAACGGCAGCACCACGAGGAAGAGCAGCAGCGTCCGCCACCGGCCGCTCCGCGCGATGACGTAGGCCATCGGGTAGCCGATGACGAGCGTGAGCGCCGTGGTCGCCGCCGCCAGGCCGAGGGTGCGCCCCAGGATCCCGAGATAGAGCGGCTGCAGCAGCCGGAGCCAGGGTTCCACCGTGAACCCGGCGACGACGCCCCCGTACGGTCCGCGGGTCAGCACGCTGTACCCGACGACGATCGCGAGCGGGGCGAGCGCGAGCGCGCCGAGCCAGAGGAGTCCGGGGAGGAGCAGCGCGCGACGGAGCCCGCGGCTCATCCCGCCTCCACCACGGCCCCGTGCTCGGCGCGCCACGAGACCAGCGCAGGCTCCCCGACCTGCCACGGCGAGCCGCCGGGCCCGTCGGCGGGCACCGCCACGAGGATCGCCGCGCCGCCCGGGACCTCGACCTGCACCTGGCGTGAGTCGCCGCGATAGACGACCTCGCGCACGAGGCCGGCCAGCACGTTCGCGCCCGCCGGCGCCTCGCCGACCCGGTGGAGCGTGAGCCACTCGGGGCGCACCGCGACCGTCACCCTGGCCCCCGGCACGAGCCCGGTGGCCGCGACCGAGAACCCGCGCTCGCCGCGCCCCCGGACTTCGCAGGTGGCGCCGCGCACCGCGCTCACCTCGCCCTCCAGCAGGTTCACTTCCCCGATGAACCGCGCCACGAACGGCGACGCCGGGCGCTCGTACACCTCGGCCGGCGTGCCGACCTGCGCGATCCGGCCGCCGTCCATCACCGCGATGCGGTCGGAGAGGGTGAGCGCCTCGTCCTGGTCGTGGGTGACGTACACGAACGTCACGCCGAGGTCGCGGTGAAGCGCGCGGAGCTCGGCCTGCATGGCGTGACGGAGCTTGAGGTCGAGCGCGCCGAGGGGCTCGTCGAGCAGGAGGAGGCGGGGCTCGAGCACCAGCGCGCGCGCCAGCGCGACCCGCTGGCGCTGGCCGCCGGAGAGCTGGGCCGGGCGGCGCGCGGCGAAGGTGGCGGGGTCGAGGTGCACGAGCTCGAGCGCCCGGCCGACCCGTTCCCGGATCTCGGCGGCGGGGCGCCGGCGCTGCTCCAGCCCGAAGGCGACGTTGCGCTCCACCGAGAGGTGCGGGAAGAGCGCGTAGTTCTGGAACACCATCGCGAGCGGGCGCTGGTGCGGAGGGAGGCGGGTGACGTCGGCGCCCTGGATGGCGACGCTGCCGCCGTCCGGCTCCGGCGTCTCGAGCCCCGCGAGGAGGCGCAGCGTCGTCGTCTTGCCGCACCCCGACGGGCCCAGCAGCGAAAAGAACTCCCCCGGCGCGATCTCGAAGGAGACGGCGTCCACGGCCGTGGTGCGGCCGAAGCGCTTGGTGACGCGGCGGAATTCGACGGCGGAGGGTGGCGAGGCCATGGTCGGAGCCGGAAGCTAGCGCCCGCCAGATGTAGATTCCACCGACCGATGCACGCCACCATCCCCCCGGCCACGCCGGCGGAACTCTACGCCGGGATCCTCCAGGCGCTGGTGACCCTGGCGCTGGGATCGCTCTGCCTGTATCTCGCGCTCCGCTACCGCCGGGTGTACTTCGGCTGGTGGGCCGCGGCGTTCGGGCTCTACCTGGTCCGCATCGGCGTCATCCTGACCTTCCTCACCACGCAGCACTGGGACTGGCTCTACTGGCACCAGGTGGTCACCGGCTGGACGGCGCTCGCGCTGCTGTGGGCGGCGCTCACGTTCTCGCGGAACCTGCGGTGGGACCGGCGCTACGCCCTGCTCGCGCTCTTCCCGCCGCTCTGGTCGTACATCGCGATCTACGCGATGAACACGTTCTTCTGGGCCGCGCTCCCGATGGTCCTGTTCCTGAGCTTCGCCACCCTCTGGACCGGCTGGGTGTTCGTGGGCTACCGGCGGCGGGTGGGCGGCTCCGCCGGCGCGACGGTGCTCGCCGCCGCGTTCCTGCTCTGGGGCCTGCACCATCTCGACTATCCCGTGCTCCGCGCCCGCGGCACCTGGGTGCCGTGGGGCTACTACGTGGACGTCCTCTTCCTCCTGGCGGTGGGGGGCGGCATCCTCCTGCTGGTGCTGGACGAGCTCCGGCGCGGGCTCACGGCCCTGTCGGCGCTCTCGGGCGACCTCCAGCGCGCCGACACCGGCGACCGGCTCGACGCCCTGCTCCACCGGCCGCTCACCCTGCCGGCGGTGCGCGGGAGCGCGCTGGTCTCGGCCGACCCGCACCGCGGGCTCGTCATCGTCCGCGGCGCCGGCGCCTGCGCCGGATGGTCGGGCCACGCGCCCGCGGGCCGGGCGGCGGAACGGATCGCCCACGCCCTCGAGACCGGCCGGCCCGTGGTCACCCACGAGTGGGACGCGAGCGACGCCCCGGCGACCCCCTACAGTTACGTGGCGATCCTGCCGATCTTCGCCGCCGACCGGGCGTCCGGCGCGCTCCTCGTCGTCGGCGAGGCGCGCGACCCGTTCGCCGTGCTCGACGAGGACTTCCTGGTAGCCCTCGGTCGCCAGGTCGGCGCCGCGCTCGACTACGCCGGCCTCACCGCCCGCCTCGAGGCGCGCACCACCGAACTCGAGCGCCTCTCGGCGCGGATGGTCCGCCAGCACGAGGACGAGCGCCGCCGGCTCTCGCGCGAGCTCCACGACGAGACCGCCCAGGTCTTCTCGGCGGTCAAGATGCAGCTCGGCGTGCTCCGCGACTCGACGGACCCCGACACGGCGCGCCGCCTCGACCGCGCGGTCGAGCTGGTGGACACCGGCATCCGGAGCATCCGCAGCGTCACCAACGACCTGCGCCCCTCGCTGCTCGACGACCTGGGCCTCCTCCCCGCCCTGCGCTCGCTGGTGTCGGAGTTCGCCGAGCGGAGCGGCATCGAGGTGCGGCTCGCGGCCCCGGAGGAACTGCCGCCGTTCTCGGGCGAGGCCGAACTGGCGCTGTTCCGCGCGCTGCAGGAATCGCTGGCCAACGTCGCGCGGCACGCGGGGGCGCAGCGCGTCGCGGTGACCGTGACCGCCGACGCCGCGGCGGTCGGGCTCGAGGTGGCGGACGACGGGCGGGGGATCGGGACGGTGGACCTGGCGCGCCTCGAGCGCGAGGGGCATATGGGACTCACCGGCATGCGCGAGCGGCTCGCCGCGCTGGGCGGCGCGGTCGAGCTGAGCGGCGCCGGGGGCGGGACCCGCATCCGGGTCACCCTCCCGCGCGGCGTGGTGGTCGAACCTTGAACAGGGAGCGGGGGGAATGAGCGGAGCGCCGATCCGGGTCCTCGTGGCGGACGACCACGCCGTCGTCCGCGAGGGGATCCGCCACGTCCTCGAACGCGGCCCGGGGTTCCAGGTCGTCGGCGAGGCGGCCAACGGCGGCGAAGCGCTGCGCCACGCCGAGGCCGAACGCCCCGACGTCGTCGTGCTCGACGTCTCGATGCCGGGCGACTCCGGGCTCCGGGTCGCCGCCGAGCTCCGCCGGCGGGTGCCCGAGACCCGGGTCCTCATCCTCAGCATGTACGACAACACCGAGTACGTGGTCGAGGCGGTCCGGGCGGGCGCGCACGGCTACATCCTCAAGGACACCGCCGCCACCGACCTGCGGAAGGCGGTCGAGGCGGTCCACTCCGGCGAGGCCTTCTTCAGCCCGGCCATCGCCAGGAAGCTCTCGGCGGCCGTCCGCGGCGAGATCGACCACGAGTCCCGCTCCGGCGCGCTGGCCCAGCTCACCGGCCGCGAGCGCGACGTCCTGGTGGGGATCGCCAAGGGCCAGACCAACAAGGAGATCGCGGCCGAGCTCGGCATCAGCCACCGCACGGTCGAGACCCACCGCGAGAGCCTGATGCGCAAGCTCCGGATCCACACCGTGGCCGGGCTCACCAAGTTCGCCCTCGAGACCGGCCTCGTCACCTCCTGACGCCGGCGCGCGCCGCCTCCGTAATTCCCCCCATAGCCCGGTCCGCCCGGGGGACGCACCTTTCCGTCCCCACTCGGGTATGAGACCAGCATGACCGCTCCCACCGGACCCACCGGCATCGTGATGCTCAACATGGGCGGCCCCGAGACGCTGGACGCCGTCGGGCCGTTCCTCGAGAGCCTCTTCGCCGACCGCGAGCTGATGCAGCTCCCGGCGCAGGACCTCCTCGGCCGCTTCATCGCGCGCCGCCGGACCCCGAAGGTCCGCGAGCTCTACCATCATATCGGCGGCGGCTCGCCCATCCGCCGCTGGACCGAGGCGCAGGGGCGCGGAATGGTGGAACGGCTCGACCGGCTCCATCCCGCGACGGCGCCCCACCGCTTCTACGTGGCCTTCCGGTATGTGCCGCCGTCGAGCGAGGACGCCCTCCGGGCGATGGCGGCCGACGGCGTCACCCGGGCGGTGGCCTTCTCGCAGTACCCGCAGTGGTCGTGTACCACCAGCGGCTCGAGCCTCAACGACCTCTGGCGCGCCGAACGGCGCCTCGGCCTGGCCGGGCGCTTCCAGTGGAGCCTCATCGACCGGTGGCCCACCCACCCGGCCTTCGTCCGCGCCGTCGCCGACGCGGTCCGGGCGGGGCTCGAGCAGTTCGCGCCGTCGGAGCGGGACCAGGCCCTGCTGCTCTTCAGCGCCCACTCGCTGCCGCTCTCGGTCATCGACCGCGGCGACTCGTATCCCCAGGAAGTGGGCGCCACGGTGCAGGCGGTGCTGCACGCCCTCGGCCTGCCCAACCGCTACATCCTCTGCTATCAGTCGGAAGTCGGCCCGGTGCGCTGGCTCGGCCCCAGCACCGAACGGACCATCCGGAAGCTCGGCGCCCGCGGCGAGCGCCGCGTGCTCGTGATCCCCATCGCCTTCACCAGCGACCACATCGAGACGCTGTCGGAGATCGACCGGGAATACGGCGCGCTGGCCCGTGAGGTGGGGATCACGGAGTTCCGCCGCGCCCCGGCGCTCAACGACCGGCCGCCGTTCCTCGACGCGCTCGCGGAGATCGTCGGCGAGCACCTCGACGCGGGACGGACGCACTCCTCCCAGTACCCGATGCGGTGCCCGGGCTGCGTGAACGGCGAATGTCGGACGGTAGGCGGGGTGACGCAATGAGGCGGGCGGGACGGACTACGCGCTGAGCTCCACGTTCCGGGGCCGGGACTCGGCGCCCCGGAGCTCCTTCGACGCCGGGTACAGCAACCGCTTGACCACGCGCTGCGCGAGCGCGCGCACGACGGCCTGATCCTCTTCGGACAGGCCGTCGAGCGCTTCCAGCGCCCGCGCCGTCTCCTCGTCCGCGATGCGCGCGCCGAGCTGGTGCAGGGAGGAGAGCGCTCCGGCGCTTGCGCGGGAGCGGGCCTGGTCGAGGAACCGGGCCACCTCGCGCTCGAGCTGCGCCTCTCCCGACGGGATGTCGGTCGCGCGCGAGGCCCGGGCCACCAGCCCTTCGCGCCGCAGGTCGTCCAGGTCCACCAGCCGGAGGCCGGGCAGTTCGCGGGCCGCGGGATCCACGTCGCGCGGGACGGCGATGTCGAGCAGCGTGAGCGGCCGGCCCTGGCGACGGGCGGCGACCTGGGCCAGCAGGTCGCGCCCGAGGATCGCGTCGGGCGCGGCGGTGGCCGAGACGACGAGGTCCGCGGTCTCGAGGTAGGTGGCGAGACGGTCCCACGCGGCCGCCGAGACGCCGCGCGACGCCGCCAGCGCGACCGCCCGCTCCAGCGTCCGGTTCAGCACGGTCACGTCCGTCACCCCGCGCGACACCAGCCCGTCCAGTGCGCCGGTCGCCGCCTCGCCGGCGCCGAGCACCAGGACCGTCGGCGTGCCGCGATGGCGGCCGAGCTCGGCCAGGACGGCCGCCTCCGCCAGCGAGGGCCCGCCGGCCGCCCGGCCGTCCTCCGCCGGGTCGTCGAACACGCCGAGCGCCTTGCGCACCCGCTTGCCCGCGTGCAACGCCGCGTCCACCACCCGCCCGAGTTCCGGCGAGGCGGTGCCGCGCGCCTCCGCCAGCTCCCAACCGCGCCGCACCTGGCCCTGGATCTCGGTGTCGCCGAGCGCCAGCGACTGCATCCCCGCGGTCACGCCGAAGAGGTGGCGGACCGCCGCCGGGCCGTCGCGCCGGAGGAGGCTCTCGACGTCGAGCTCGACCCCCGCCGCCGCGGCGTGCGCCACGAACACCGGCGTGAGATCGGCGCGGCCGAGCCAGTAGAGCTCCACCCGATGACACGTCGCCACGACCATCGCCCCGTCGGCGGGCGGCTGCGCCGAGCAGGCGCGCACCGCCAGGCCGTCGGCGTGCAACGACAGACGCTCACGCACGTCGAGCGCGTGCGTGGCGTGGGTGACGGCCAGGACGTGAAGGTCCGGGGAGACTGGCACGCTGACAGAGTAGCCCTTGCCCTGAAGGCGGGCCATTCGCGCCAATGCGGAGGCGGGTCGGTAGGAATACGGGGCCGGCACCTGCCGGGGCGGCACCGGCCGGGGTGATCGTCGCCTTCACTGACGGCTCACCCCGGCCTTACGGGCACATCATCCGGCGCCCGAGGCGGTCAGATCACCTGGACGGCGATCTCGCGCGCCCTGGCCTTCTCGGCCTTCGGGAGCGTCACGGTGAGTACGCCGTGCTCGTACCGGGCCTGGATCCGGTCGGCGTCCACCGTGCCCGGCAGCTGGAAACTCCGCTGGAAGACGCCGTAGCTCCGCTCATAACGGTGCACGGTGTCGGTCGTCCCTTCCGCGACCTGCTTCTTCTCGCCGCGGAGCGTGAGCGTCGCGTGTTCCACCGAAAGCCTGACGTCCTCGGGCTTCACGCCCGGAAGCTCGGCCACCAGCCGGAGCTCGTCCTTCGACTCGAAGATGTCGACCGCGGGGACCCACGTCGCGGTCGGCTCGCCCTCCGTCGTCACCGCATCCCCCCACGGCCAGCGGCCGAGCATCTCGTCCATCAGGCGGTTGAGGCGGCGGACATCGCTGTTGCCCCAGCCGGGTCGCGTCACCATCGCGAACATACACCCCTCCTCGTGTCAGGCCGGCCCGTGCCGGCTTCGGATGTTGGTCTGAATGCCCGGAGGTCGTTCCACCGGGAACGCCGGGGACCAGATGCATCCGCCGTGCACAGCGGGGCGTCCGTGGACAGGGTGGCGGAGGGGTTCGCACCGG
>CAMLHU010000039.1 GCA_946479825.1 uncultured Gemmatimonadota bacterium | reverse complement strand
CGCGTGCTCGTGGCGACGGACATCGCGGCCCGCGGCATCGACGTCGACGCGCTCGAGCACGTCATCAACTTCGACGGTCCCGAGATCCCCGAGGACTACATCCACCGCTCCGGCCGCACCGCCCGGGCGGAGCGCACCGGCTTCGCGTTCACCTTCGTGGCGCCGGACGAAGAGGGCGACCTCAAGCGGATCGAGCGCGCCATCTCCAAGCGGCTGCCCCGGGTGACGCTGCCGGGCTTCGACTCGCACGCCAAACCCGACGGCCAGCTCGAGATCCCGCTGGCCGAGCGGATCGCGGCCATCCGGGCCCGGAAGGCGGAGGAGCGGGCGCGGGCCAAGGCCAAGGCGGAGCGGCGGGGGGAACAGGCGGGCGGGCGGACGGGCGGACAGGCGGACGGGCGGGCAGGCGGACAGGCAGGGGGTCCCGGCCGGGGGCCGAGGCGGGGACCGCGCCGGCGGCATTAGTTTAGGAGCAGACGACCGACCCAGGAGGAACGGCAGATGTCCAAGCGCGAGGACCAGTTCATCGCCAAGCTGGTCACGAAGAACGCCGGCACCACCAAGCCGCCGACGAAGGACCGCGCCGCCCAGTACGACGCGACGCTCCGCCAGCGCCCGGCCGACCAGTCGGACGAGACGAAGCAGTTCTTCAAGGAGATGAAGCGAAGGGAGTTCTGAGGGAGGGGTGGTAAGTGGCAGGTGGATAGTGGCAAGTGGCAAGTGGCAGGTGGCAGGTGGCAGGTGAATGCCGTGCCCGGCCGAACGTAAGAGCTCGCTTGCGCCACATACCACACACCACCTGCCACCTGCCACATACCCCCGATCACCCGCCCCCATGCTCGCCACCACCTACTCGATGATCCCGGCGCAGGGATCCCGGACCCTCTGGGTCCTGGTCCCGGTGATCCTGCTCCTCATCGGCGGGACGCTCTTCCTGCTCGGCCGGACGGTCTGGGGCGCCAAGCACGCGACCTTCGAGCTCTCGGCCGAGGGGCTCGCGTTCCACGGCGACGTCTGGGGCAAGGCGATCCCGCTCGTCGCGCTCCGTGGCGGTGCGGCGCGCATCGTGGACGTGAACACGGAACCGGGGCTCCGCCCCGTCTCCCGGACGATGGGTACCGCGCTCCCCGGCTACCAATCGGGCTGGTTCCGGCTCGCTGACGGCGAGAAGGCGCTGCTCTACCTCTCCGACCGCCATCGCGCGCTCTACATCCCCACCACCCTGGGCTACTCGGTGCTGCTCAGTCCGTCCGACCCCGACGCGATGCTCGCCGACCTCCGCCGCCTCGCCCCCGCCACATGATCGTCGCGGTCGTGGGCGCGAGCGGGGTGCTCGGCCGAGCGCTGGTGCCGCAGCTGCAGTCGGCGGGCGCCACGGTCCGCGCGCTGGTGCGTTCTCCCGAGAGGGCCCGCGCGACCCTCCCGGCCGCCACGACCGTTGAGCGATTCGACCTGCTCGACCCAGCCGACGCGCCGCGCCTCCCCGCCCTGCTCCGCAGCGCCGACGCGGTGGTGCACGCCGCCACGGCCATTCCCTCCGACTTCACCGCCCCCGGCGCCTGGGACAGGAACACCAGGCTCCGGGTGGACGGGACCCGGACGCTCACACAGTGTGCGATGGAGGCGCGGGTCGGGATCTACGTCCAGCAGAGCATCGCCCTGGCGTACGCCGACGGCGGCGACACGTGGCTCGACGAGGACGCGCCGTTCGATGAGCGCCAGGCCGGGCCGATCACCGAGCCGGTGCGCAAGATGGAAGCGACGGTCCGGGCGCTTCCGGCGTCGGTCCGCTGGGCGATCCTCCGCGGCGGGAACTTCACCGGCCCGGGCACCTTCCAGGACGGGTTGGTCGAGCGGATCCGGGCCGGCGCCGAGCCGGTGACCGGCGACGGCCGGGCCTTCCTGCCGCTGGTCCACGCCGACGACTACGCCGCGGCGGTCGTCGCGGCGATCGAGCGCGGGCCCGCGGGGCTCGTCGCCAACGTCGCGGACGATCCGATCCGGCAGGCCGAGTATCTCGACGAGATCGCGTGGCGCGTGGCGGCGCCGCCCCCGCCCCGCCGCCCCGACCTTCCGGCCCCGCGTTCGCAGCGGGTCTCGAGCGCCCGCGCGCGCGAGGCGCTCGGCTGGGCCCCCGTGCGCGGCGTCTGGCCGGCGCGCTGACGGGAACGTCGGCCGCCGTCCGGGGTCTCACCGACTGATGCGTTCCTCCCTCTCCCTCATCGGCTGGCTCGGCCTCGCGCTCGCGGCCGGGGCCATCGGCGCCGCGGCCTCGAAGCCCGGGGCCTGGTATGCCGCGCTCAGCAAGCCGCCGTGGACGCCGCCCAGCTGGCTCTTCGCGCCGGTCTGGACGCTGCTCTATATCGCGATGGGCGTCGCCGCGTGGCTCGTCTGGCGCGAGCGCGGGGCCGCGCCGGTCGGCGTGGCGATCGGCCTCTTCCTCGCGCAGCTCGCCCTCAACGCGCTCTGGTCGTGGCTGTTCTTCGCCTGGCACCGGCTCGACCTCGCCGCGGTCGAGATCGTCGTGCTCTGGGTCGCGATCGCCGCCACGATCGTGGCGTTCTGGCGGGTGCGCGCCGCCGGCGGCGCGCTCCTGCTCCCCTACCTCGCCTGGGTCTCGTTCGCCACGGCGCTCACCGTGGCCATCTGGCGGCGCAACCCCGCCTGACCCGCCCCGGGAACCCGCGGTTGTTCTGGTAGTGACTGGAGGGAGTTCCCATGACCGATCGTGACTATCGCATCCCGGCGGGCGCCGGGATCGGCCACGCCCATCTCAAGGTCTCCGACCTCGAGCGCGCGCTGGCGTTCTATCAGGGCGTGCTCGGCTTCGACCTGGTGCAGCGGTTCGGCCGGAGCGCGGCATTCGTCTCCGCCGGCGGCTATCACCATCACCTCGGGCTCAACACCTGGGAGAGCCGAGGGGGCACGCCGCCTCCGCCGGGGCACACCGGGCTCTACCACGTGGCCATCCGGTATCCCACCCGGCGCGACCTCGCCGTGGCGCTCCGACGGCTGCTCGACGCGGGCGTACCGCTGCAGGGCGCGTCGGACCACGGCGTGAGCGAGTCGCTGTACCTGACCGATCCCGACGGCAACGGGCTCGAGCTCACCTGGGACCGTCCGCCCGAGCAGTGGCCGCGCGACGGGCAGGGCGAGATCGCGATGGTGACCGATCCGCTCGACCTGGAGGGGCTCCTCGCCGAAGCGTGACGTAGGTCACACCGGCGCCCTTTCCTTATATAGGAGCGCACGGCCCACGGCCGCGGTGGTCCCTTAACGGATCGCCGCGGCCGTCGTCCATCCGGCACTGTCGTTGGACCTGACCTTGGCCGGAGGATCCGATGCACCACCGTTCGCCACTTCGCCTGCTCGCCGGGCTCGCCGCTGCGCTCGTGACCGGCGCGGCCGGCTGCAGCTCGGGCAGTTCATCCCCCTCGTCCGCCGCCCTCACCACCGCGATGGCCGACAGCCTCGGCGAGTCGGTCGTGAGCGACGTCGCCTTCGGCGTCTCGGGCGCCACCTCCACCGGCGCGACGACGAACTTCCAGACCGTCTCGGGTGCCGACCTGTCGTCGCCCGGCTTCAACTGCTCCGTCACGCGGAGCCCGGCGTCGCCCGCCAACTCCGATTCCGACCGCGTGGTGGATTCGGTCCGCGTGACGATCAGCGGCTGCGTGCTGAGCCTGACCGGCGAGACCGACACGCTCAAGGGAACGGTCGACATCCTCGACCCGACGCCCACCACCACCGACCACGCCATCAAGCGCGTCTTCACCGACTTCGGCTGGGTGCGCGTGCGCACGCTGAGCGGGCGGGTGACTTCGGCGCTGATGAGCGGCACCAGGATGGCCGTCGCCGATTCCGCGACCATCACCCAGACCGACAGCGGGATGTCCACCACCTACACCTTCGCGAACGGGGCCACCGCCACCCACGTCCGCGACTGGGCCTTCCACTTCGCCGCCGATACGGCCGGACAGATCCAACCCGACTCGGCGCTTCCGGCCGGGACCTGGACCGTGACCGGCAACTCCACCTGGACCCGGCCCCTCGGCACGTTCGACCTGGCCGTGAGCACGCTGACGCCGCTGCACCACGACCCGGCCTGCACGGTGGAACCCCGGCTCGACGCCGGCGAGCTGCAGGCGATCGTCACCCGCCGGGGCGCCACCTCCACGGTGACGGTGGCCTTCACCGGGTGCGGACAGTTCACGGTCACGCGCAGCTGATGCGGTGACCGATTTTGCTACACTGACCGATTTTGCTCCATCCGAAGAATTGCTAATGGCGGCCTCTGGCCGCCATTCGCATATTGTCCGGCCCCCCTCCTGTCCGATGTCCTGACTTCACGGTTCCTAACGCCGCTGTCACACCCGGCAGCTAGCGTAATCATCGCGTCCCCTTCTTCCCCCTGACGCCGATCATGACACTGTCTCGACTCCTGACCGCGTTCGTGCTGGTTCCGGCCACTGTGGCCGCCCAGGCGCCCACCACGCCTGCCGCGCACGTCGCCGACGTCGTGTCCCAGGTCGCCGCGCTCAAGCCGTCGGCCGGCATGGGCGCCGACGTCCACGGCCTGACCCTCGTCCGGGCTGGCGGTACGCTGCGGTTCGACGACGGGCGCCTCGTGCTGCTCACGCCGGTGGACGGTCGCGTCATCGGCGCGGTGTTCACCGGGCACGGCACGTTCACGCTTTCGCTGAACGACCCGGTGGAGGAGGGGCGGATGGCGGCGGCCTTCGACGGCCAAGCGTCGCCGACGATCACGATCCAGTCCGCGGTGCTCCTCTTCGCCGACTCCACCGAGGCCGAGCTGCGGCACGGGCTCGCCTTCGGCACCGGGGCGGCGGATGGCGGCGGCGCCGTCAGCGACGCGCTCGACCTGCTGGGCGGGGAGCACCACACCGGCTTCGACGTGGCGCTGGTGGAGCCGCTCCTCAACCGGCGCACCAGCGGGTATTTCTCGGCCTACCTCGAGCCCGCCAAGGGCCAGCCCCTTGAATTCACCGTCGACCCGACCAGGACCGAGGCGGTGACGCTGAGCCGCAAGGTGGCCCATATGGGCCCGTGGAAGACCCTTGAGACGGTCGTCTCCACCCGGGCGCCGGGCCAGACCGCTCCGGAGACTGGGGACCAGGCGCACGAGGCCACGATCACGCGGTATGTCCTCGACGTGCGGCTCCCCGAGGCCACCGATGGCGGCGTCCGGTTCAGCGCCACCGGCACGATGGACGTCACGGCCGACACGGCCACGGGCCCGTGGGTGCCGTTCTTCATCTACCCGAAGATCGCCGTCGACTCCGCGACCGGCGACGGCGTGGTGCGGGCCGAGAAGGCCGACGACGATCCGGTCGTCTGGGTGCGCTTCGCCGAGCCCCTGACCCCCGGGACGACGCGCACGCTCGGCCTTGGTTGGCACGGCAACGTGGTGGACCGCTTCGGCGACCTGTTCTTCGTGAACACCTTCTCGTCCTGGTATCCGACGGCCCTCGACGGCCGGAACGCCGCCACGTTCGACCTGACCTACCACAGCCCCGAGCAGTATCTCCTCGCCTCGGCGGGCGAACGGGTGGACTCGGCCGGGGAGCCGGGGCACCTGGTGCGGACCCGCTGGACCGTCGCCACCCCGCTCCGGAACGCCTCGTTCAACCTGGGGGCCTTCGCCGAGGACCACCTGACGCTCGACGGCGTGCCGCCGGTGACGCTGCTGTACTCCGCCCACTCCGTATCCATCCCGGTCGAGATGAGCTACGAGGACGAGAACGGCAACGCTCGCACCGTGACCGTGCCGGTCAAGCTGATGTCGGACAAGAAGGCGCGGCAGAACATCGGCGAGGACCTGCTCAAGGCGCTCAAGTTCTTCGGGACGGTGTACGGGCCGCCGCCGGTCGAGAAGTTCTACGCCTCCGAGATCCCGTACGCCGAGGGCGTGGCGTTCCCGGGGATGATCGACCTGTCCATCAGCACCTTCCACGGCGGCAACGGCAGCCCCGAGGGGTTCGACGAGTTCTTCCGGGCCCACGAGGTGAGCCACCAGTGGTGGGGGGTCTCGACGGACTTCGCGACCTACCGCGACCAGTGGCTGAGCGAGGGGATGGCGACGTTCTCGGGGCTCTGGTTCGTGCAGACCGGGCTCAAGGACAACCAGCTCTACTTCGACTACCTGGACCGGTACCAGAACGACATCGCGTCCGTCGCGGACGCGGGGCCGGTGTCGATCGGCTGGCGCACCGCGAGCGCCGAGCATCCGTCGGGCTACAATGTGCTGGTGTACGAGAAGGGGGCCTGGGTGGCCCATATGCTCCGGATCCTGATGCTCGACCTCCGGACGATGAACGAGGACCGGTTCACCCAGACGCTGCAGGATTACGTGGGCGCATATCGCGGAGGGCGCGGTTCCACGGCCGACTTCCAGCGGGTGGTGGAACGGCATCTCGGCATCCCGATGGACTGGTTCTTCCGGGAGTGGCTCGATGGCACCGGGATCCCGACGTACAAGGTGGCCTGGAAGGCCGAACCGACGGCGGCCGGGAGCTGGACGACGCACCTGCGGGTGGACCAGTCCGGCGTGCCGGACGACTTCCAGATGTACGTGCCGGTGACGCTCGACCTGGGTGGCGGGCGGATCGCGCGGATGCGGGTGCTGGTGAAGGGTCCGCACACCGAGACCGACCTGCCGGCGATGCCGGCCGAGCCGAAGAAGCTGGTGTTCAATGATCTCCACGGCGTGCTGGCCAACGTGAAGATGACCGGATGGTGAGTCCCCTGCGGCCGTCCGCTTTCCAGGGAGTGCCCTGAACGTGGGCATGCTGGTGACACTCTTTCGGTCGCCGGACGGGACGGCGCGGCTGGTCTGCACCCGGCCGAACGGGACCCGGACCGACGCCGAGCTCGGCCCGGCCGACGGGTGGGGACCGCTGCACGACCTGGCGCACTATGTGGTGGAGACATCACTCGGGCTTCGGAACGGGTTCTACGGCCTGGTGGCCCAGGGGTGGCGGGTGGCGGATTTCCTCCCCGACGGCGCGGGGCGGCCGCTCCCCGACGAGGCGGTCATCGCCCGGGCGGTGGCGGGGACGCTGGCGCGGGACGCTCTCGGCTCGCGGCCGATGTCGGCGGAGGAGTTCAACTTCGCGGCGGCGGCGGCGGTCGCGGCACTCCGGCCGGGCCAGCGGATCCCCCAGATCCCCGAGCCCCTGCTCGAGCAGCTGCGGGCCGCGCTCGCCGGGTTGCACCGCCGGTGGCTGGCGGTCGCCGACCACGAGGTGCTGGAGCTCGAGATCGAGGCTTGACCGCCACACTGGCGCCCGGCCCGAGGGCCAGGTACATCTAGGGCCATGAGCTGGCTCGACACCGGGCTCCCGCCCAACGACATCTTCCTGCGCCTCGGCAGCGCCACGCTCGCCGGGGCGCTGCTCGGCATCAACCGCGACCTCCGGGGCAAGCCGGCGGGGGTGCGCACCCACGCGCTCGTGACGCTGAGCTCCGCCGTGGCGATGGTGGTGATCGGCGAGGTCGGGCTGGCGGCGGGGGTCGAGGCGGTGGACGGCACCAGCCGGGTGATCCAGGGGCTGGTGACCGGGATCGGGTTCCTCGGCGCCGGGCTCATTTTGCACGCGCAGGGAGAGGTGCGCGGGCTTACCAGCGCGGCGACCATCTGGATCGCGGCGGTGCTGGGGGTGGCGTACGGCAGCGGCCACTACACCGCGGCCACGGCGGGGCTGGCGCTGGCGCTCATCGTGCTGGTGTTCGGGGGCGGGCTCGAGACCCTGGCCCACCGGTGGCTCCGTTCGTCGAGCGAGGGTCCGCCGGGCCGGGGGACGGGCTCGCACCGGACCTCAGAGTAGGCCGGGCGGTGGCGGAACGACGCAGCGGGCGGGATCCCCGGGGATCCCGCCCGCTGCGTGTCATCCGGGGGGCGGTGCTACCGCTCGCCGCCGCGCCGCTTCAGGGCGAAGGCCGTGATCATCAGGCAGATCGCCAGCGACGGGACGACCAGGACGATCATCGCCGGCAGCATCTGCTGGATGGACATCGGGGGCATCAGCATCGCGGCGGCCTCAGGGGTGGAGCGAGATCATCCGGGCCGCGTCGCGCCAGATGTGGTTGAGGAAGAAGCACACGATGCCGAGGTAGCCGACCACGCACCAGAGCAGGAGCTTGCGCTCGAACTTGAGGTGCATGAAGTAGAGCAGCGCGATCCCGGCCTCGAGCGCCGCGAGGATGAGGAGGGCGGGGAGCAGTCCCCCCTCGGTGGCCAGGTGGGTGTAGGCCAGCCGGGTCTCGATCCCCGCGATCACCAGCAAGATGATCCACACCGTGACGTAGAGCTTCATTCCCGGGCCGTGGGCCGCCGTCGTGTCAGTCATTGCGTGTCTCTCCGTGGGCCGCTCAGCGGGCGTTCATCAGGTACATCAGCGGGAAGACGAACATCCAGACCAGGTCCACGAAGTGCCAGTAGAGGCCCGTGGTCTCGACGTGCCCGGGGGTGAGCCGGCCGCGGCGGAACTTGACGGCGACGACGGCCAGGGCCACGACGCCGCAGATGACGTGGGTCAGGTGGAGGCCCGTGATGCCGAAGAAGCTGGCGCCGAAGATCACCGGGCCCCCGGTCGGGTTGGCGGCGGGGCTCCAGCCCTCGTGGAACATCTTGAACCATTCGCGGAGGTGGAGCACCGCGAAGGCCACGCCGAGGAACGCCGTGACCCAGATCCAGCGCACGGCGGCGTCGCGGCGGCCGGCCTGGGCGTGGCCCACGGCGGCGAGCATCGTGAGGCTGCTGGTGAGCAGGATGAACGTCATCACCATCGCGTTGACGATGGTGGGCGTGAAGTCGAACGGGTGCGGCCAGTCGGGGCTGCCGGCGCGGAGGTACCCGTAGCCGAACAGCAGCGCCGCGAAGGTGGCGGCGTCGGCGACGATGAACATCCACATCGTCAGCTTCTTGGTCTGCATGGCGAAGGGGGGCGCTTCCATGTTGGCGCCGTGTCCCATCGTCATCGCGTGCGGAGCTTCGCTCACGTCACCTCCACCGGTGGTCGCTCACAGCCAGAGGGCCAGGAGCAGCAGAAGGTACAGCCAGAGGACGTCCATGAAGTGCCAGTAGAGCGCGGCGCCGCCCACCGCGGCGGACGGGTGGGGGCCGTCGCTGCGGCGGAGCCGTGCCAGGGCGTAGAGCATCCCGCCGATCCCGCCGAGCAGGTGCAGGGCGTGGAGCCCGGTGAGCACGTAGAAGTAGCCGCTCCCGGGGTTGGTGGCGAGGAAGATCCCCTGGGCCGCGAGGGCGCGCCACGCCAGGACCTGACCGGCGATGAACAGCACGCCGAGGCCGAGGGTGACCTGCAGCAACCGGGTGCCGGCCGTGAGGTCGGCGTCCGGGCCGGCGGCCCACCCGGCGCGGAGCCGGCGGGTGCCGGCGGCCAGGGTGGCGCTGCTCGCGAGCAGCAGCAGGGTGTTGACCCAGATGACGCCCGGCAGGTGCACGTGCTGCCAGTCCTGGGCGCCCGCCTGGCGCACCAGCATGGCGCTGGTGTAGGCCGCGAACGAGAGCGTGATCGCGGCGATCCCGACCCAGACGCCGGTCCGGGCCGGGGTGGCGTGGAAGGGGACCGGGACGCGCGGGGCCGTCACGGCGCTCACGCCCCGGCCGCCTGCATCACGTAGTCCTTGGCGCCTTCGACCCCGTACTCATTGGGGCCGTGCGCCACCTCGGGCACCTTGCCGCCCCAGTTGTCGAACGGCGGCGGGGTGGCGGTGGACCACTCGAGCGAGGTCGCCTCCCACGGATTGTCGGGGGCCTTCTCGCCCTTGCGGGCGCTGCGGATCAGGTTGTAGAGGAACAACAGCTGCACGACGCCGGTGAAGAGCGCGGCCACGGTCATGAACTTGTGGAGCTCGAGCGAGCTCTTCATGTAGTCGTCGGTGAACGCGGCGTAGCGGCGGACGTTCGCGGCGAGGCCGAGGTAGTGCATCGGCATGAAGATGCAGTACACGCCGACGAACGTCAGGAAGAAGTGCCACTTGCCGATCGCCTCGTTCATCATCCGGCCGTACATCTTCGGGAACCAGAAGTACACGCCCGCGAAGATGCCGAACATCGCCGCCACGCCCATCACGAAGTGGAAGTGGCCCACCACGAAGTAGGTGCCGTGGAGATAGGTGTCGATGGACGGCTGGGCCAGGAAGAACCCGCTGATGCCGCCGCTCACGAACACCGAGATGAAGCCGAGGCAGAAGAGCGCCGAGGTGGTGAAGCGGAGGCGCGACCCGTAGACGGTGCCGATCCAGAGCAGCGTCACGATGAGCGACGGGATGGTGATGATGAGCGTCGGGATGGAGAACAGCGTCACCGAGACGGGGTTCATGCCGCTCAGGAACATGTGGTGGCCCCACACCGTGTAGCTCAGGAAGCCCACGGCGATCATGCTGCCGAGGGCCGCCTTCGGGCCGAGCAGCGGCTTCCGGGCGTACGCCGGGAGGATGTGCGAGATGATCCCGAAGCCCGGCACGATGGCGATGTACACCTCGGGGTGGCCGAAGAACCAGAAGAGGTGCTGCCACAGGAGGGGCGAGCCGCCCGCGTGGGGCTGCAGCCGGTCGCTGATCACGAGGCCGGCGGGGATGAAGAAGCTGGTGCCCGCCACCCGGTCGAGGATGAGGAGGATGCAGGCCGGGAGGAGCACCGAGAAGGCGATGAGCCCGATGACCGACGTGATGAACCAGGCCCAGGTACTGAGCGGCAGCCGCATCAGGGACATCCCCTTGGTGCGGAGGTCGAGCGTGGTCGCGATGAAGTTGAGCGAGCCGAGCAGCTGGCCGACGCAGAAGATGGCGATCGAGATGGCCCACAGCGTCTGGCCCATCCCCTGCCCCGGACCGGCGTCCTGGCCCACCGCGCTGAGCGGCGCGTAGGCCGTCCAGCCCGAGAGCGGCGGGCCGCCCGGGACGAAGAACGCGGCGATCAGGACCAGGAACGCCACGAACGTCACCCAGAACGACATCATGTTGAAGCGCGGGAACGCCATGTCCTCGGCGCCGACCTGGATCGGGAGGATGTAGTTCCCGAACCCCGCGAACGGGGCGGTCGTGAGCACGAAGAAGACCATGATGGTCCCGTGCATCGTCATCAGCTGCAGGTAGAGCTCGGGCGTCATCTCGCCCCCGGCGGCGCGCGCCGGGAAGAGCGTGGCGAGTCCGGGGATCTTGTACCCGGGGAAGCCCAGGTGCAGCCGCATCAGCCACGAGAGCACCATCCCGGTCAGCACCGCGATCAGGGCCAGGCCGAGGTACTGCTTCCCGATGACCTTGTGATCCAGGCTGAAGACGTACTTGCGGATGAAGCCCTGCGGTGGGGCGTGCTGGTGCGCGCCCGCCGGCGAATCGTGCATGGCCTGACCTCTCAAGAAAGATGCGGGGGCGCTAGAAGTTCGACTGGTCCTTGAGCCACTGCTGGTACGCGCTGTCCGGCCGCACGTCCAGGTACGCCTTCATGTTGAAGTGCCCGAGGCCGCAGAGCTGGGTGCAGACGATCTCCGGCTTGGCCACCTGGGTCGCGGTGAACTGCACCGGGATCACGATGCCGGGGAGGAAGTCCTGCTGGATGCGGAGCTGGGGGACGTAGAACGAGTGCCCCACGTCCTTGGCGTGCAGGGTCAGGAGGACCGGCCGGTTGACCGGCACCACCAGCGAGGCGGAAACGATGTCATCGCGCGCCGCGGTGTCGTTG
>CAMLHU010000038.1 GCA_946479825.1 uncultured Gemmatimonadota bacterium | reverse complement strand
ACCTCGGCAAGGCGTACCTGGCCCAGACCGGCCAGCTCTACGGCGAGGCCGCCGCCGCCGCGCTCGGCAAGATCTACTGCTTCGGCCCCACCTTCCGCGCCGAGAAGTCGAAGACCCGCCGCCACCTCACCGAGTTCTGGATGGTCGAGCCCGAGGTGGCGTGGAACGACTCCGCGGCCAACATGCGGCTGCAGGAGGAGTTCGTCTCGTACATCGTGGCGCGCGCGCTCGACCGGGCCCGCGAACCGCTCAAGGAGCTCGAGCGCGACACCGCCCCGCTCGAACGGGTCACCGCGCCGTTCCACCGCATCAGCTACACCGAGGCGGTGGAGAAGCTCCGCGGACTCGGCTCGGACATCACCTGGGGCCAGGACTTCGGCGGCGACGACGAGACCCTGCTCACCCAGCAGTTCGACCGTCCGGTCTTCGTGTACAACTATCCGAAGGCGATCAAGGCCTTCTACATGAAGGAGAACCCGGACGACCCGCGCACCGTCCTCTGCGACGACTGCCTGGCGCCGGAGGGGTACGGCGAGATCATCGGCGGATCACAGCGCGAGGACGACTACGACCGGCTGCTCGCGCGCATCCAGGAGCAGGGGCTCGACCCGGCCGCGTACGGCTGGTACCTCGACCTCCGGAAGTACGGCACCTTCGTGCACTCAGGCTTCGGCCTGGGGCTCGAGCGCACCGTTGCCTGGATCTGCGGCAACCCGCATATCCGCGAGAGCATCGCCTTCCCGCGGCAGATCCATCGGCTGTATCCCTGAACGGGATGGTTGTACGGTGAGCGGTGAGCGGTGAGCGGTAAGCGGGTCAACTGGTCACGATCCCGACCCGGCGCCCGCTCACCGCTTACCTCTCACCGCTTACCGCGCCTCACCGGCCTTCACTTCTTCCCACAACCCATCCAGCACCTCGAGCCCCGCCGTGGCGACGTCCACGCCGCGAGCGGCCGCGAGGCGTTCCACCCCCGCGAACCGTGCGCGGAACTTCCGGTTGGCCCGGTCGAGGGCCACGGTGGGCTGCACCCGCGCCTTGCGCGCCAGGTTCACCACGGCGAAGAGCAGGTCGCCGAGCTCCTCCACCACCGGGTCCGCCGCATCGCGCTCCGCGCCGGTGTCGGCGTGTTCCGGTGCCGGTGCCGCGGCGGCGAGCTCCGCCTCCACTTCGGCCAGCTCCTCGCGCACCTTGGCCGCGGGGCCTTCGGCGTCGGGCCAGTCGAACCCCACCGAGGCCGCCTTCTGCTGCAGCCGGTAGGCCATCAGCAGCGGGGGGAGGGTCGCCGGGAGGCCGTCGAGCACCGCGCGCGGCGTCTCGCGCCGCTTGAGCGTCTCCCACCGCTCGCGGGGGCCGAGGTCGTAGAGGTGCGGGTGGCGGCGGCGCATCTTGGCGATGAGCCCGTCGGCCGCCTCGTCGGGGGTGAACTCGTCCCGTTCCTCCGCCAGGACGAACTGCCAGGCGAGGTGCAGCAGCAGGTCGCCCACTTCCTCGCGGATCTGGGTCGGGTCGTCGTTACCCAGCGCCTCGTCGAGTTCGAGGGCTTCTTCGACCAGGTACGGGCGCAGGGTGCTGCGGGTCTGGACCCGGTCCCAGGGGCATCTGGCCCGGAGGTCCCGGACGAGCTCCAGGACGCGTCCAAGCGCTGAATTCTCTTGCATTTAGCCTCCGTCGCCCGTTATCATACCGCCCGGCTTGTGACTACGTCAATCGCATCGGAGTCCGACCGCGTCTGGGTCGAGATCGACCGCTCGGCGCTCCTCGCCAACGCCCGCACCATCGCCGCCTCGGCCGGGGTGCCGCTCTGCCCGATGATCAAGGCGGACGCGTACGGCCTCGGCGCGGTCGAGGTGGCGCGCACGCTCGAGGCGATCGGGCCGTGGGGATTCGGCGTCGCGACGCTCGACGAGGCGGAAGCGCTCCGGCGCGCCGGTATCTCCCGCCCGATCGTCGTCTTCACGCCCCTCGCACCCTCGCAGGTGGAGCGCACGCTCGCGCTCGGCCTGCGCCCGCTCCTCTGCGACCTCGAGGGCATGCGGGCCTGGCTCGCGCGCGGCGCGCATCCGTTCCACCTCGGCGTGGACACCGGGATGGGCCGGGTCGGCTTCCACTGGACCGACCCCGCGCTCGTGGCCGAGGCCGGACGGCTGGTGGGCGACGCGCCGGGGTGGGAGGGGATCGCCACGCATTTCCACTCGGCGGACAGCGACGCCGAGGCCACGGCCGCGCAGTGGCGGCGGTTCGAGGACGTGATCGGTGCGCTGCCGCGGCGTCCCGCGATGGTCCACGCGGCCAACAGCGCCGGCGCGCTGCGCGGGCGGATGTACGCCGGCGACCTCGTTCGCCCCGGGATCTTCCTGTACGGCGGTCCGGTCGGCGAATGGGCGCCGGCGCCGCGACCGGTGGCGGCGCTCAAGGCGCGGGTCGTCGCCGTCCGGCAGCTGGCGGCCGGGGAGACCGTGAGCTACGGCGCCACCTGGCGCGCCCCCGCGGCGACCACGATCGCGACGCTCGCCATCGGCTACGCCGACGGGCTGCACCGGAGCGGCGCCGGGCGGGCGCGGGTCGAGCTGCACGGCCGGCCGATCCCGGTCGTCGGCCGGATCACGATGGACCTCACGATGGTGGCCGTCCCCGACGGGCGGGTGCAGGTGGGGGACGTCGCCACGGTGTTCGGCGGGGCGGTCTCCCTGGCGGAGCACGCCGCTGCGCTCGGGACCATTTCCTACGAGGTGCTCACGTCGATGAGTCCACGGGTCGTCCGGAGCTATCACTCGTGAACCAGCACTTCGCGTCGCTGGTGCTCGGGCTCGCCACCCAGGCGGGGCAGGCGCTCGACGGCACGCTGGCCGGGGTGCCCGAGGGTACGCCGCCGCGCGACGTGGCGCGGGCGCTCATCGACACGCTGGCGATGCTCGAGGAGAAGACGGCGGGCCGCCTGGCCGACGACGAGCGCCAGCTGCTCACCCAGAGCCTGACCGCGCTCCGGTTCCGGTTCGTGCAGACGGAGCCGAAGGCGTGAGCCGTCGGGCGGCGATCATCGTCCTGGACGGCGTGGGGATCGGCCCGGCCCACGACACCGACGCCTACGGCGACACCGGCAGCGATACGCTCGGCAACACGCTCCGAAAGGCGGGGGGCGTGCCGCTCCCCGAACTCTCGGCGCTCGGGCTCGGCAACATCGCGCCGCTCCCCGGCGTCGCGCCGACCGCGTCGCCGCGGGCCGCGTGGGGCAAGGCGCAGCCGGTGAGCGCCGGGAAGGACAGCACCACCGGCCACTGGGAGCTCTGCGGCGTGGTGCTCGACACGCCGTTCCCCACGTATCCGCACGGGTTTCCGGCCGAGGTGGTCGCCGAGTTCTCGCGCCGGACGGGCCGGCCGGTGATCGGGAACGTCGCCGGCTCGGGGACCGTGCTGCTCGATCGCTTCGGCGAGGAGCACCTGCGCACCGGGGCCTGGATCGTCTACACCTCGGCCGACAGCGTCTTCCAGGTCGCGGCCCACGAGGGCAAGGTGCCGCTGGCGGAGCTGTATGCGGCGTGCGCGGCCGCACGGGAGATGCTCACCGGACGTCACGGAGTCTCGCGGGTGATCGCGCGGCCGTTCGTCGGGGCGCCGGGCGCCTGGACGCGGACACCGCACCGCAAGGACTTCAGCCTCGAGCCCCCGCGGCCGACGCTGCTCGACCACCTGGCCGATCGCGGCGTGCCGCGGGTCGGGGTAGGGAAGGTGGACGACCTCTTCGCGGGGCGGGGGATCACGAGCGAGCACACGCCGACCAACGCCGACGCCTACCGGCTGATCCGCCGGGCCCTCGCGACGATGGACGCCGGGTTCCTGTTCGCCAACGTCATCGAGTTCGACCAGAGCTGGGGCCACCGCAACGACGTCGCCGGATTCGTGGGGGGGCTCCGCGAGCTCGACGCCGCGCTCCCCGCGCTGCTGGCGGGCCTCCGGCAGGAAGACCTCGTTATCTTTACCGCCGATCACGGCAACGACCCGACCACGCCGTCCACCGACCACGCCCGCGAGGTCGTCCCGGTCCTGGCGGTCGGGCCGAGGGTCCGTCCAGTGCCGCTCGGCGAGCGGCGCACCTTCGCCGATCTCGGGCAGACCGTCGCCGAGTTCCTCGGCGCCGCGCCGCTCGCGACCGGCACCTCCTTCCTGTCCGAGGTCTGGTCGTGAGCGGAGATCCGCTGCTCGAGGCCGCGCGCCGGGTCCAGGCGTCAGCCTACGCCCCCTACTCGCACTACCGGGTCGGGGCGGCCGTCGAGGCGGAGGATGGCCGGGTGTTCACCGGCTGCAACGTGGAGAACGCCTCGTACGGACTGACCATCTGTGCGGAGCGGAACGCCGTCGCCGCGGCGGTCGCCGCGGGCGCGCGGGCCTTCCGCCGGGTGGTGGTGGTGACCGATTCCGACCCGCCGGCCTCCCCCTGCGGCGCGTGCCGCCAGGTGCTGGCCGAGTTCGGGCCCGACACCGTCGTCGAATCCGTGGGCCCGAAGGCCCACCAGCGCTGGCGCCTCGAGGAGCTGCTGCCGGCGGCCTTTCACAAGGATGTGCTAGACCGATGAACGTCGACCGTCGGCGGCCGCGAGCCGGCCGCCTGCTCCAGTGGCTCCTCCTCGGCGTGGTGACGGCCGGCGCGGCCGCGTGCCAGGAACAGCTGGGCGCCCCGGCCACCTGTCCCCAGGCGTGCCCCGGGGGGCGTCCGGTGCTCCGCGACACCGTGCTCGACGCCGTCCCGTCGGGCGACACCAGCTTCGCCGGGTACGTCGTTCCCGGCGCGGCGGGGGCCGGACTCCTCGTCTCCGACAGCATCCCGGCCGGGGACGACCGCGCCTTCCTCCGGTTCATCGCGCGTCCCGATTCCGTGAGCGTCGCCGACACGGCGCGGACCTACGCCATCGACTCGGTCGCGATCACGCTGACCGTCCTGGCCCGCGACACCAGCGTTCACGGGCTGTCGCTGTACGTGTACCGGATCCCGGTGACGCTCGACTCCTCCGCGAGCTTCGCGAGCGTGGACAGCCAGCTCACGCCGGCCAACCTGCTCGACAGCGTGACGGTGGACGACACCCTGAGCAGCAAGGTGGTCCGGCTGCTGTATCCGGACACCGCGCTCGCCCGGGTGGCCATCCCGGCCGGCGACAGCGGCCGGCTGTCGCTCGGCTTCCGCGTCCGGGCCACCGGCGGGCGCGCGGCGATCCGCCTGGGCGGCATCGGGAGCGGCTCGGCGGTGCCGTCGTTCGCCACCTACGTGACCGCCGCCGGCGTGGCCGACACCATCACCCGGCACCAGACGATCTTCCGCGGGCCGGAGTTCACCCGCTACGTCGAGCGGGTCCCCGTCACGGCCGACCCCGACCTCCTGGCCTTGGGGGGCGCCACCGGGGCGCGGGCGCTCATCCGGTTCCCGTTCCCCAAGTATCTCAAGGACTCGGTCCTCCTGGTCCGCGCGACGCTGCGCCTGATCCCGGCCGACACCATCCGCGGCCTCGCGGACGATTCCGCCTTCGTGCAGACCCGCGGGATCCTGGCCGACTTCGGCGCCAAGTCGCCCCGCGCCTCGACCGTCACCTCGACCTTCCTCGCTGACGGCACGATCGATTCGGTCCTGGTCGAGGCGGTGCAGCAGGTGCGCGAGTGGCAGTACCGCACGCCCGCGGTGCCGACCGCCCTGTTCCTGAACCTCGGGCCCGAAGGCGCGAGCTTCACGGCGCCCCGGTTCAGGTCCACCCGGTCGGCCTCGGGGGCGCCGAAGCTCTTCGTCACGTATCAGGTCCCCTTCAAGTTCGAGAGGCCCTGAGTGCGCCGCCTCTTCCTGCTCGGCGCGCTCCTCGCGTCCGCCGCTCCGCTCGCCGCCCAGGGCTCGACCTTCGGCATCCGCGGGCTGGGATTCCCGACCCCGCCGTATTCCGCCCGCAGCCGGGCGCTGGGCGGGAGCTTCTCGCTCTTCGACCCGCAGTCGGGGATGAACCCCGCCGCGATCGCCACGCTGCGGACGCTCACCGCCAACGTCACGGCACTCCCCGAGTGGCGCACGGTCACGTCGCCGGCCGGGACCTCGTCGGTCCGCGGGATGCGCTTCCCGATGATGGGGGCCGCCGGGCCGATCCCCGGCTCCCGGTTCACCATCGGCGTGAGCGCGATGACCTACACGATCCGGGACTACTCGCAGGACTTCGTGGACACGCTCACGATCCGCGGGGCCCCGGAAGTGGTGTACGACACCCTCGCGGGCCGCGGCGGGATCAGCGACCTGCGCCTCGTGCTCGGCTGGAGCCCGTCGGCCAGCGTCGTGGTGGGCGGGGCGCTCCACGCGCTCACCGGCACCGACCGCGCCACGCTGGCCCGGCACTTCGCCGACAGCACGCAGTACGCCGCGGTGAGCGAGAAGGCTGAGCTCTCCTTCGGCGGCTTCGGCACCGACCTCGGGACCATCGTCCGGGTCACGTCGCGGCTCGACGCCGCGCTCGCCCTCCGCTCGGACACCCGCGTCACCATCCAGCGCGACAGCACCCACGCCTCCTACCCGGTGGACCTTCCCTATATGGTGGCGGCCGGGCTCAGGTATCGGGCCTCGCCGTCGGTCACGGTCACGGGGCAGGGGATCTTCCGCACCTGGTCGGGCGCCAACAGCGACCTCCTGCTCCAGGGCGGCACCGGAAGCCGGAACGTCTGGGACGTCTCGGCCGGCGTCGAGATCCTGCGCAACGTCGATCGCCCCTTCGAGCTCCCGATCCGGTTCGGGGCCCGCTACACCGACCTGCCGTTCCCGTTCTACCCGGGCGGGAAGCCCCACGAGTGGAGCGTGGCCGTCGGCACCGGCAAGCTCTTCGCCCGCGGACTCGGCGGGTTCGACGCGGCGCTCGAGCACGTGAGCCGCTCGGAGGCGGGCGGCTTCAGCGAGAAGGCGTGGCTCTTCACGCTGGGCGTGACGGTGCGCCCGTACTACCAGCCCCGCCCCGGCGAGCGCTGAGCCCACGGCCCCCGCGCCGAGCGCTATCTTTCCCGCCATGGCCCCGCGCATCTACATCGAGACCTACGGCTGCCAGATGAACGTGGCGGACTCCGAACTGATGTTCGGGGTCCTCGGCCGTGCGGGGTACGAGCGCGTCGAGCAGCCGGACGAGGCCGAGGTCATGCTGGTGAACACCTGCGCCGTCCGCGACAACGCGGAGCAGCGGGTGGTCGGACGGGTCGGCGAGCTGCAGCGCCACAAGCGCCCCGGCGACGTGCTGGGCGTGGTCGGCTGCATGGCGCAGCGCCTCGGTCCCCGGCTCCTCGAGCGGGTGCCCAGGGTGGACCTGGTCGTCGGACCCGACGCCTACCGCAACCTCCCCGAGATCATCGCGACCGCGCAGCGCGGCGGCCGGGTGGCCGACACCGAGTTCCGCTCGTGGGAGCATTACGAGGACGTCCCCGCCGTCCGCGAGCCGGGGCCGACGGCGTTCGTCACCGTCCAGCGGGGCTGCGATTATCGGTGCACCTTCTGCATCGTTCCGTACACGCGCGGGCCCGAACGGAGCCGTAAGTTGGACGACGTGGTCCGGGACGTGGCGGGACTCGCCGCCGCCGGCACCACGGAGGTGACGCTCCTTGGGCAGACGGTCAACAGCTACCACGACGGCACCCACGACTTCGCCGACCTGCTCCGGGCGGTGGGAAAGGTGGACGGTGTCCGGCGCGTCCGGTTCACCAGCCCGTATCCCACCGACTTCACCGAGCGGGTCGTCGCCGCGATGGCGGAGGTGCCGGCGGTGTGCGAGCACGTCCACCTCCCGGCGCAGAGCGGGGCGGACAGCTGCCTCAGGCGGATGCTCCGCCGCTACACCCGCGCCGGCTACCTCGAGGTGGTCGCGCGCCTCCGGGCGGCGATTCCCGGCATCACCTTTTCCACCGACCTCATCGTCGGCTTTCCCGGCGAGACCGAGGCGGAGTTCGAGCAGACCCTCTCGCTCGTGGCCGAGGCCGGGTTCGACGACGCGTACACGTTCAAGTACTCCGTGCGCGAGGGCACCCCGGCCGAGCGGATCCGCGGCCACGTGGACGAGGCGGTGGCGAGCGAGCGGCTCGAGCGGCTCATCGCGCAGGTGCGCGAACAGGCCGCCCGCCGCAACCTGGCCCGCGTGGGCGAGGTCCACGAGGTGCTGGTGGAACGCCCGGCCCGTCGTGGCGGGATGCTGCTGGGCCGCACCCGCACCAATCACCTGGTCCTGCTCGACCTTCCGGTCGAGGCGATCGGCAGCTATCGCACCGTGCGCCTCACCGGGACGACGGGCTCGACCTTCACCGGCGAACCGGCCGCTCCGGCCCGAGCCCTGGCGGTGGTATGAGCACGATCCGCAACCTGGTCGAAGAGCACGTGGTCCAGCGGTACGAGGCGCTGCGGCCCTCGATGGCGGGGTTCTGCGGGTGCCCCATCTGCAAGAGCGACGTGCTGGTGTACGCGCTCAACCGGCTTCCCGCCCGCTACACCGCCACCAAGGAGGGGGCGGTGCTGAGCGAGGTGGCGCTCGAGAAGGACCAGAGCCGGACCGTGATGGACGTCGTGCTGCTCGAGGCCTTCCGCAAGGTGGGGCTGGCGCCGCGTTGCGGCGCGGCGCCGATGCCGGTCCGGTAGCCCGGCGGCGGCGATGAGGCCGGCGCCCGCGGTGGCGCTGGCGGCAGGGTATGGGGCCGGTCTCGCGACCGGCCTCTTGCGTTTCGGGGATCCTGTCGGCGCGGTCTGGCTCCTCGGCGTCCTCGCCGTCGCGGCGTGGCGCCGGTATCCGGGCGTGGCCGTGGTGTGCGCGGCGGCCGCGATCGGCCGGGGTGCCGGCGCCGTGGTGTGGCGGGCGGAGTCCACTCGTTGCGCCGCGGCGCTCCGACCGGGCGAGGTGCGGGTGGTCATCGTCCCGCGCGACCCACCGACCCTGGATGCGCCGGCGCGCGCCTGGCTCGACGCCGGATGCCGCGACGACATCCTGGTCCGCTGGCCGGGTGCTGCGCACGCCGGCGCGGGCGAACGGGTGCGGGTCACCGGCCGGTGGGTCGCCCGCCTCGACGGGCCGGCCGGCCGTCCCGGCGGCGTGCTGATCGCCCGCGTGGTCGAGCCGGCGCCAGGGCCCGTGCCGGCCGCGCTCACGGCGCGCGCCCGGCTCTTCCGGATCACCGACGCCCTCTACGGGGGCCGCGCGCCGCTCGTGGACGCGCTGCTCTTCGACCGGCGCGGCGCGCTCGATCCGGTGCTTCGGAACGCGTACGCCCAGGCCGGGCTGGTCCACCTCCTGTCCATCTCCGGGTTCCACGTCGGGCTCATCGTCGCGTGGATGGTGCTCCTCACCCGCGCGCTCGGCGTGCGACCATCCCGTGCGATCGTCACCGCCACCGTCGTGGCGCTCTGCTACGTGGCCTGGCTCGGCTGGCCCGCCCCCGCGACCCGCGCCGCCGCCCTCGCGGTCACCCTGTGCGTCGCGCGGCTGCGGCAGCGGAACCCGGGGGCCGGGGCATTGCTCGGGTTCACCGCGCTGGTCGTGCTCCTGGTCGACCCGTGGGCGATCTTCGACCTCGGGGCGTGGCTCTCGGTCGGCTCGCTCGGCGGCGCCACCTGGCTCACCCGCTGGTCCGACCGCGCCCTCGGCCCGAAGGCGGTGTACCGGCTGCTCGCGGGGTCGGTCGGGGCCACGGTCGCGACCGCCCCGATCACCGCCGCCGCGCTCGGCACCGTCGCGCTTGCGGGCATCGGGCTCAATTTCGTCGGCATCCCCCTCGCAGGCGTCGCGGTCCCCGGGGCGCTCGCGAGCGTGCTGCTCGCGCCCGTGGTGCCGCCGTTCGCACGGGCGCTCGCGGCGGGCGCCGGGGCGGCGCTCGCGGCCCTCGACCGGCTCGCTGCGGCGGGCGCCGCCATTCCCGGCGGGCACATCACCGTCCCGCAGGAACCGGCGAGCGCGGTGCCGTGGCTCGCGCTGCTGCTGGCCGCGGTGTGGATCGCCGGGCGCCGGACCAGCCGGGCGGTGGCGGCCACGCGCGCGGCCGCCCTCGCCGCGGGGGCGCTCTGGCTCACGCTCGTGGCGCCGATCGCGCGGGGCGCCGCGCGTGGCCGGTGGTCGGGGTTGGAGTTAGATTTTCTCGCGGTCGGGCAGGGCGACGCCGCGGTGCTCCGCACCCCGCACGGGCACGCGATCCTGGTGGACGCGGGGCCGCGGCTGGCGGGGCGCGATGCGGGACGCCGGGTGGTGGCGCCGTTCCTGCGCCGCGCGGGGATCGACCGGCTCGACGCGATCGTCCTCTCGCACGCGCACCTCGACCATTTCGGCGGGATCCCCGCCGTGCTCGACGCAGTGACCGCGCCGCTCCTCCTCGAGCCGGGCGAGCCGGTGGCGGACAGCGCCTACCTCGCCACCCTCGATGCGGCCGCCGCCGAGGGCCTGCGCTGGGCCCCGCTCCGGGTCGGCGACACCCTGCGCCTGGACGGTGTGCGCCTCACGGTGCTGCACCCGGACACGGCGTGGGCCGAGTGGGGGCTCGACCTCAACGAGGACTCTGCCGTCCTCCTGGTCGAGTGGGGCCGCTTCCGGGCGGTGCTGGCCGGCGACGCCGGGCTCCCCGCCGAGGCGCGGATGGCCGGCCGCGTGGGCGACGTGGACCTGCTCAAGGTGGGCCACCACGGCAGCCGCGGCGCCACCGGCTCGGCCTGGCTCCGCGAGCTCCGCCCCGAGGTCGCCGTCGTGAGCGTGGGCCGGGGCAACCGCTACGGCCATCCGTCGCGCGAGGCGCTTGCGCGGCTCGATTCGGCCGGCGCCGCGGTGTGGCGCACCGACCTCGCCGGCACGGTGGTCGTCCGGGTGGACTCGGCCGCGATGCAGGTCGAATCGGACGGCCGCACGGCCCGGTTCCTGCTTGGTGGTGCCGGTCCGCCGCCGTGAGTCGTTTCCAACCTTCGTTCCTCCGGGGCCCGCGTGGAGCATCGAACCTCCGTCACCACCATCGAGCGGTTCATCCTGGACCAGGAACAGCGCTTCCCGGACGCCACCGGCGAGCTCTCGAACCTGCTCTACGACATCGCGCTCGCCGCCAAGATCATCTCGGCCAACATCCGGCGCGCCGGGATCGTGAGCCACATCCTGGGCGGCACCGGGGTCACCAACGTCCAGGGCGAGGAGCAGCAGCAGCTCGACGTCTTCGCCAACGAGACCCTCAAGCACGCGCTCAACCACACCGGCCGGGTCTGCGTGATGGCGTCCGAGGAGGACGACGGCCCGATCCCCATCCCGCCCGAGTACCGCGCCGGGAAGTACGTGGTGCTCTTCGATCCGCTCGACGGCTCGTCCAACATCGACGTCAACGCGGCGGTCGGCACGATCTTCAGCATCTATCGGCGGGTCACCACGTCGGGGCAGGGGGCGCTCGAGGACCTGCTGCAGCCGGGGCGGAAGCTGGTGGCGGCGGGGTACGTCATCTACGGCTCGAGCACGATGCTGGTGTATTCCACCGGCATCGGCGTGCACGGCTTCACGCTCGACCCGTCCATCGGCGAGTTCCTCCTCGCGCGCGACCAGATCCGGATGCCGCGGTCGGGCAAGTACTACAGCGTCAACGAGAGCAACTTCGCCCGGTGGGATCGGCGCACCCAGCGCGCGGTGCGCGGATTCCACGGCGACTTCCCCGACCGTATCGCCGGGAAGAACAGCCGCTACATCGGTTCGCTGGTGGCCGATTTTCACCGCAACCTGGTGGCCGGCGGGATCTTCATGTATCCGGCCGACACCAAGAACCCGAAGGGGAAGCTGCGGTTGCTGTACGAGGCCTCGCCGATGGCCTTCCTGGCCGAGCAGGCCGGCGGCGCCGCGACCGACGGCAGCTTCCCGATCCTCGACATCGTGCCCACGGAGCTGCACCAGCGGACTCCGCTCGTCATCGGCTGCCGCGACGACGTGGCGTGGGTCCGCGACGTGATGGCGGAACCCGCGCCGTGAGCGGCCGGGACGACGCCCGGGTCGTCTACGGCCCCGCCGACGCGCCCACCCCGCCAGGGGAGCCGGGGCGGTTCCCGTTCACCCGCGGCATCCACCCGGGGATGTACACCACCCGGCT
>CAMLHU010000037.1 GCA_946479825.1 uncultured Gemmatimonadota bacterium | reverse complement strand
GGTCTGCCCCCACCCCTCGGTGAACACCCCACCCACCACCTGGGTCGGCTGGCCCAGGACCCGGAAGACCGGTCCCCGGTAGTCCATCCCCAGCCCGACCCCGGTCTTCGGGAGGTGGAGCTCGTCCGAGTACACGTAGTGCAGCCCCGCCCCGATCCGCCATCGCCCGGTGGTGTAGAACCCCCACCCGTTCAGCTGCATCCGGGTCCAGTCCACCCGGTTCTGCAACGCGGAGTCGGCGGCGTACTTGAGCGCGTACTCGTCGCCCAGGTGGCTTGATTCGTGCATCACCTCCGCCACCACCGTCCACTTGGGTGACAGCACGAACTGCCCATTCAGCCCGACCAGCCAGTCGTCGCTGATCTGCGAGGTCTTGGGGTCGTCCATCCGGAAATGGGCGACCACCGACGCGCCGAAGCCGAGCGAGATGGGCCGGGCCCCACCCTTGAGAAGGATGAGCGGGAAGTTCTCCCCCTCGAGCACCTCGGCTTCCGTGCCTGGGCCGAAGCGATCGTCGGCCGTGCTCACGTGGACGTAACGGGCCCCGAACGCCCAGGCGCGGGGATCCGCGAGCGGGAGCTCGTAGCGGGGGACGGCCGGGAAGATCCGGCTCTGGGCGCGGAGCGCCGGCGCGGCGAGGACCAAGGCCCCGGCCACGGCGAGCGCACGGTGAAGGTAGGGACGCATAGGCGGCGCAATATAGCGCCGGCGAGTCCGGAAACTGTTGCCGGGGAACCGGGGTGGGGACTTCGATGTATCCGTCCGTGCGATTAAACTGCGATCACCCTCAGCCTTGAGCGCGCGTCCCAATGTTCGCCCCGATCCTCGCTTCCCTGCTCCTCGCCCAGCTGCCCCAGGCCCCGGCCGTTCCCGACAGCGGGCTCACCGTCAAGGTCGATTCCGCGGCGCACCAGGTGATCCTCACTGCGGGCCCGTTCAACGTCCCGGCGATGGCCGAAGGCCCGATGATGCATATGCAGCATATGGCCGCGCCGGTCCTTCGATTCGCCTGGCCGGTGGACGGCTGGCTCCGCGGCGCGCACCTCGAGCTCCGCGACGGCAGCGGCCAGGTGATCGACGCCCGGATGGTGCACCACCTCAACCTCATCAACTTCGGCCGGCGGCAGCTCTTCTACCACGCCTTTGAGCGCCTGCTGGCGCTCGGCACCGAGACGGGCGACATCTCCCTGCCGAAGACCGTGGGCGTTCCAGTGAGCGCCGGGATGCCGATGGGGCTCATCCTCGTCTGGCACAACGGCAGCGGGAAAGACGTGCAGGGCGCCGTGGCCCGCCTGGTGCTCACCTGGACCCCGACCACGCAGGTGCCGAAGCCGGTGTCGGTCCTGCCCCTCTATATGGACGTGGTCGATCCGGTGGGCCGCGACGTCTCCTTCGACCTCCCAGCGGGCAAGTCCTCCTTCCACGCCGATTTCACGATGCCGATCGACGGCCGGATCCTGGGGATCGGCGGCCATATGCACGACTTCGGCACCGGGATGCGCCTGGAGGACATCACCGACGCCAAGCCCCGCACCGTCGTGCGGCTCCGGACCACGCTGGCCCCGAACGGCGAGATCACGGCCGTGGATCGCAAGCTCCCCGGCGTGAGCGGCGACGGCATCAAGCTCGAGCGGGGCCACAAGTACCGCCTGGTCGGGACCTACGACAACACGACGGGCGAGAAGATCCTGGACGGCGCGATGATCCACATGGTCGGCATCTTCACGCCCGACGACTCCTCGGCGTGGCCGGCGCTCGTCGCCGACGACCCGCTCCTCCAGAAGGACCTGGGCCACCTGGCGTCCGGCGCCGAGATGAAGGGGTATCACGCGCAGGGCCACGGCGCGAACAAGGGCGCCGGGATGGGGGCGATGCCGGGGATGGATCACTCGCACTGACACCCCTCCCCGAAGACGACGGGCCCCCGGAGCGATCCCGCCCCGGGGGCCCGTCCTTTTTTTGCCGGTCAGTGCACGATCCGTCGCGCGCCGACCCAGCGCTTCCACCACCAGCGGCCGTAGGGATCGTCCGGGCTGAGCACGCTGAGCTGGACGCCGCCGTTGGCACTGTGAATGATCTTCCCGTCGCCCACGTACAGGGCCACGTGGGTCACGAACCGGCCGCTGTTCGAGAAGGTCAGGATGTCGCCCGGGGCCAGCGCGTCGATCCGCTTGGGGACGGCGATCCCCTGCCTGGCCTGGTCGCGGCTCACCCGGGGCAGCGTGATCCCGTGCTGCGCGTACGCCCACTGGATGAGTCCCGAGCAGTCGAAGCCGTCGCCGTTCTGCCCGGTCCCGCCCCACTGGTACGGCCGCCCCATCGCCTCGGTGGCGGTAGCGACGACGTCGGCCACGAGCGCCGCCTTGTCGCCGCTGAAGCCGCGGTCCTTGGCGAGCGACACCACCTCCGGCGCGGGCGGCGGGTCGCGATGGTGCACGACGGTGTACGCCGGCTGATCGGGGGCCCGCCCGACGCCGAAATTGAGGCCGATGCCGAGCGAGAACTGCATCCCCGTCTGGTGACCCGGATTGAGCACCCGGTAGCGGCTCTCTCCCCGGAGCGTGAGCCACCGGAACGGCACGACCTCGTATCCCACGCCGAGCGACCAGCCGCTCCACCAGTCTCGGCTCGCGCCCCGCGCGGGGCCGCCGTCCACCCCGCCGACGAGGTACGGGCCCGGACTCCCCCCCTCAAAGACGGTCAGGTCGGCACCGAGCCCGTAGAGATCGGAGCCGCCGCCGGCGGACCACATCCGGGTGCCGTACATCCGGAGCCGAGTGGGGCCGAGGAGCTCACGGGAGAAGCCGATGCGCCACATCCGCCGGGTGCCGCCGGCGACGGTGTAGCCGGCGTCGCCGGAGATCGACTGCGCGCGGGCCGGCGCCGCCACCAGGAGCGCGGCGAGCGCCAGTCCCCCGACCGGCCGGAGGTTCACCGGCCCGCCTCGGGGATCGGTTGCCCGGTCCTGAGGTCGACCCGGTACCGCGCCCGTGGCGCACAGGCGGCCCAGAGGTCGGCCTCGAGCGTGGTGTCGTCGCGGAGCACCGGCGGCGCGCCAGTGTAGAGCAGCGGCACCGGGACCCGGGTGCCCGCTTGCCGGATCTCGATCGTGCGTTCGACGCAGGCGCGTCCGCCGGGGGCGCTGTCGTGCCGGGCGAAGGTGAACCACACCTCAGCGCCCGTCGCCGTGCGGAAGAGGAGCGTGTCGGCCGGCGCGGCCACCCGCGGCGCGTTGGTGGCGGCGGCCGTCGAGGGCGCGGGGCGTCCGCAGGCGGCCAGGCCGCCCGCGATCGCGGCGAGCCCGAGGCGCCCTGTCAATTGGGCTCCCGCGCCGAGGCGTCGATGGCGGCGAGGATGGTCTCGTCCACGTGGAGGGCGTGGGACAGTCGCGGCCGCCGCTGGAGGAAGCGGATCCAGAAGTGGGTGCCGACGAACCCGGTGGCGGCGCCGCAGATCACGGTGAGGACGAGCCCGGCGGTGGGGCTCGTGACCCATTCGGAGAGCAGGGTGCCGAGCTCGGCGCCGAAAAAAGAGGCTGCCGACGCCACCAGCGGCGTCAGCAGCCAGCCAAGCCCCCGTGCGAGGAGCCGGAACGCCCGCATCCGGCGTCAGGTGCGCCGTGGTGCGAGGGCGGTGACGAGCACGGTGAGCGCCAGGCCCGGGATGAAGGCGACCGCGAAGTTCGGCATCGTCCACGCGGCGCCCGGGAAGTGGATCAGGTTGCCGATGGCGCCGAGGATGAGCGCGAAGACCACGGCGAGCACCATCACCACCGCGGGGCTGGCGGCGCCGCGCCGGACGGTCTGGTTGGCCATGGCGAAGGCGCCGAACCAGCTGAGATAGGTGCCGAGCATCCACCAGACGGGGTGCCACCACCAGTTCGACCCGCCGCCGATCTCGCGCCAGCGGTCGGTGTAGGTCCCGATGTTCTGGAGGATCGAGACGTCGAGCAGGAGGTAGATCACCGTGGCGCCGAGGCCGATCCCGGCCGCGCCGGCGATCCCCTCGATGGTCCGCGGCCGGGTCCAGGTCCCCGGGAGGAGCACGACGCCGGCGAGGCCGACCAGCAGGATCAGGGTCTCGAGCCCGGTCATCAGCGCGCCGTCGGTGAAGCGCGAGGCGAGCGAGAAGAGGAGGACGACGATCGCCTCGAAGACGCCGAGCTTGACCGACGAACGGACGATGAACGGCACTTCGGTGTAATCGCTGGCCGTGGTGGCCTGGGCCGCCGCGTTCATGACTGCTCCGGATCTGGTGGGTACCGCGGATTAGTATAGCAATGTCGGCGCGCGCGGGGTACTGGGTCGCGGCCGCGGCCGCTCAGCTCGCCCAGGCCAGCGCCACGACCAGGTCGGTCACGGCCCACGCGCCGAGGGCGAGGTACATCCCCCGCTGGTGGCGCCGCGCGTCCATCGTGGCGTGGCGCACGGCCCACGGAACGAGTACGCCGAGCCAGGCGGCGAGTGCGACGGCGAGGGCCCCGAGCCGCCAGCCGCCGGCCCGGCCCCCGGTGGCGAGCGACCACGCGAAGAGAACGAACGCGACGAGCGTCGCCCCGACGGCGATCCACAGGCTGCGGCCCACGCCGACGCGCAGGACCAGCGTGCGGTCGCCGCGGGCGCGGTCCTCGTCCACCTGGTAGATCTGGGTCAGCGGGTAGAGCGCCCCGAACAGCGGACAGAAACCGAGGAGCACCAGCATCCCGGCCCGGTCGAGCGGTCGCCCGGTCGCGGCCCAGCCGGCGAACGGGGTCAGGGTGCCGAAGCCCCACATATTGATGACCCAGTCGGCGCCGGCGACGGCCTTGAGGCGCGCGGGCGGCACCGAGTAGAGCACCGACATCGCCAGGCAGAGCAGGTACGCCCACCGGAACGCGACCGGGAGGGTGAACGCCAGCGCCTGGCCCAGGAGCATCAGGCCGAGGCCCCACGCGAACAGGTGCCGCGGCGGTCGCGGCGGCTCGCGCAGGTAGGCGATGTCGCCCTCGTCGTTGTCGAAGGCGGAATTGATCGCGAGCGTGCCGCCGTTGAGGCACACGACCCAGAGCAGGAGGCCGGTCGCTGCGGCGGCGAGGGAGTCCCCCGCCCCGGCGCCGCCGAGGCCGACGGCGAGGACGTAGCCGAGGGCGGTGTGCGCGGCCATGATCGGCCATTCCATCGGGCGGAGATGGAGCACGTACGGGGCGGCCGGCCCGAAGAGCGCCCGGGCCCAGCGATGTCGGGGGCCGGCCGCGGCGGCGACCGTCACGCCGGGACCCCGAGATGGCGGGCGGCGATCCGGAGCCCGTGCAGCGTCAGGTCGGGGGCGGTGGCCTCGATGGTCCGGCAGAGCGGCGCGACGAGCACGGCGAGCCCGCCGGTCGCGAAGACCCGGGGCCGGCCGCCCCCGGGCCACTCGCGCCGAATGCGCTCGACGATCCCGTCCACGGCGTCGGCGGTGCCGTAGAGCACGCCGGCGCGGATGCACTCCTCGGTCCGGCGGCCGATGGCGCGCGCCGGCGGCTCGAGTTCGGTGGCCGGGAGCTTGGCGGCGCGGCGCGTGAGCTGGTCGGCGGAGGTGCGGAGCCCCGGCATGATGACGCCGCCGATGAAGCGGCCATCCTTGGTGATGCAGTCGAAGGTCGTGGCGGTGCCGAAGTCCACCACGACGACATCGTCACGGTAGAGCTCCACGGCCGCGAGCGTATTGACGATCCGGTCCGCGCCGACGGTGAGCGGCTCATCCACGTCGAGCGTGACGGGCAGCGGGGAGCGGCCGTCCACGCCCACGGCCCGGCAGCCGGTGATGATCTCGACTCCGCGGATGAAGCTCTGGGTGGCGGCCGGCGCGACCGAGGCATAGCAGGCGCCGGTGACCTCGTTCGTCGAGTGACCCGCCTGCAGCAGGAACCCGCCCATCGCCTGCGCCCACTCGTCGGGGGTGCGGTCCGGGTTGGTGGTGAGACGCCACCGCCCGGTCAGGGTCTCGCCCTGAAAGAGGCCGGCGGTGATCTCGGTGTTGCCGATGTCGAGGACAAGCAGCATAGGCGGTTCCGGCTGGAGATCGGTCAGGGACTCGACGCGGGCACCAGGACGACGGTGCCGGCGCGCACGGCGGTCTCGCGGCCGTCGGGACCGCGGACGAGCAACGCGCCGTCCGGGCCCACCCCGGCCGCGATCCCGGGCGCCGGCGCCTCGAGGCGGCGGCCGCGGAGCCAGTCGCGCCGCCCGAATTCGGCGAGCTCGTCGCCGTCGAGCGGGCCGACCTGGCGCGCGGCGCTGACGATGGCATCGGCCACCGGCAGGGCCAGGTCTTCCGGCGCGAGGGCCGGGTCGGCGTCGGCCAGGCGGGCGGCGGTCGCCTGGACCTCGGCCGGGATGGGGTTCCGGACGTTGATGCCGATCCCGACCGCGATCCAGCCGAGCCGGTCACCGCGCCAGCGCGCCTCACAGAGGATGCCGGCCACCTTGCGATCGCGGAGCATCAGGTCGTTCGGCCACTTGAGGCCGAGGGACGGGATCGTGCCGGCCGCCTCGAGGGTACGGGCGACCGCGAGGCCGACCCGGAGGCTCAGGAGGTCGGGGACGACGTCCCCCTCCGGCCGGCAGAGCACGCTCATCCAGACGCCGCCCGCGGGGGCGTGCCACGCCCGGCCGCGCTGGCCGCGCGCGCCGACCTGCTCCCGCGCCGCGATGGCGGTGCCGTCGGGTGCGCCGGCCTCGCCCAGGGCATGGATCAGGTCCTGGGTCGAGCCGGTGCGGTCCCGCCACTCGACCCGGGCGCCGCTCACCCGCGGTAGAGCCACAGCAACACGATCCCGAAGGCGATCCGGTACCACGCGAACGCCTCGAAGCTGTGGCGCGAGACGAATCGCAGGAAGCCCTTGACCACCACCAGCGCCGAGACGAAGGCGGCGACGAACCCGATCGCGAAGGGCACGAGGTCCTGCGGGCCCAGGGCGGCGTGGCTTTTCACCAGGTCGAAGAGCGTGGCGGCGACCATCACCGGGATGGCGAGGTAGAACGAGAACTCGGTCGCCGCCGTGCGGGTGAGGCCCAGCGCGTAGCCGCCGAGGATCGTGGCAGCCGATCGCGACGTGCCCGGCACGAGCGACAGCACCTGGGCCAGGCCCACGCCCACCGCCGGGCGGTCGGGGACCGCGGTGGCGTCGGTGACGGTGGCGCGCGGGTGGAGCCGTTCGATGAGGAGGATGAGGAGCCCGCCCGCCACCAGCGCCCACGCCACCACGAGCGGATTGAAGAGCCGCGCCTTGATCCAGTGATGGAGCAGGACGCCGACCACGGCGGCGGGGACGAAGGCGAGGAACAGCGACCAGGCGAACCTGCGGCTGGCCGGGTCGGCCGGGAAACCGCGCGCCTCCGCCGTGAGCTTGGCGCGGTAGATCCACACGATGGCGAGGATGGCGCCGAGCTGGATGAAGATCTCGAACGTCTGCGCGTCGGCCCCGGTCCACCCGAGCCAGTCTCCCACGAGGATCAGGTGGCCGGTGGACGAGATCGGGAGGAACTCGGTGACGCCCTCGACCACGCCGAGGATGAGGGCCTTGAGCGCGAGCGGGAGCGCGGCGAGGGCGTTCACCGGAGGACCTCTGCGTAGAGCGATTCGTACATCGGGACGATGCGTTCCGCGGAGAAGCCGCGGGCGCGGGCCAGCGCGGCGTCGGCCATGGCGCGGTGGCGGGCGGGGTCGCGCAGCAGGTCGATCGAGCGCCGGGCCATCGCCTCGACCATCCCCGGCGGCTCGAGGATCCCGCTCACGCCGTCCTCGATCACTTCCGGGAGGCCGCCGGCCCGGCTCGCCACCACCGGCGCGCCGCAGGCCATCGCCTCGAGCGCCGCCAGCCCGAACGACTCCGTCTGGCTCGGCAGCACGAACAGGTCGGTGGCGCGGAGCAGGTCGCCCACCGAGTCGAGCCGCCCGAAGAACCGCACGTCGCCCGCCACCTCGAGGGTCCGCGCCTCGCTCTCCGCCTCCTCACGATCGGGGCCGTCGCCCACCATCAGGAGCGTCGCCGGCATCGCCTTCCGGACCCGCGCGAAGACCCGGACCACGTCCTTGACCCGCTTCACCTCGCGGAAGTTCGAGATGTGGGTCAGGATCCGGTGCCCGGGCGGCGCGAGCTGCTGGCGCTTGCCGTCGCCGGCGGGGAAATACTCCGCGAGGTTGACGAAATTCGGGACCACCCGGATCTCCGCGCGCTGGCACCCGAAGGCCCGGTAGGTCTCCTCGCGGAGGTGGTCGGAGACCGCCGTGACCATGTCGGAGCGCTCGATCGAGAACTTGGTGATCTCGAAGAAGCTCGCCTCCTGGCCCACGAGGGTGATGTCGGTGCCGTGGAGGGTAGTGACGACCTTGAGCGGGTGGGCGGGGCCCAGCATCTCGCGGGCGATCCACGCCGTGGTGGCGTGCGGCACCGCGTAGTGGACGTGGAGGATGTCGAGCCGCTCGCGCAGCGCCACCTCGTGCTGCTTGGAGGCGAGGGCCAGGGTGTACGGGAAGTGGGTGAAGAGCGGATAATGCGCGATCTTCGTCTCCACCTCGTGGTACGTCACCCGCTCGTGGTAGCCGCGGAGGCGGAACGGTGCGGCATCGGTGATGAAATGCACCTCGTGCCCCCGCGCGGCCAGCTCGATGCCGAGCTCGGTCGCGAGGGCGCCGGAGCCGCCGTAGGTGGGGTAACAGGTGATGCCGATGCGCATGTCGGATCGGGGCCGGGAGTCTGAGGCCGGGAGCGTGGCGCCTGAGGCCGGGAACGCTGGAAGTGTAATACCGCCCGTCGATTTCGCCGCCGCCCCTCCCCCGCCCTCACCCGCTCAGTTCCCCGCTCCCCCGGCCACCCTCCACTGCCGCACGATCTCCTCGGCCAGCTCCCCCGGCGGCCGCACCGCGTCGAGGGTCCGGACCTCGCCCCGAAGCTGATGACGGAACCAGGTCTCCTGGCGGCGGGCATACAGGCGGGTGCTCTGGGCGATGGCCGCCGCGACGCTCTCGCGGGTGCGCTCGCCGTGCAGGTACTGGACCGCTTCGCGAAGCCCGACGCCGTCGAGGCCCGGCCCGTCGGCCGGTGCGCCGTCGGCCATCGCGGCCGCCACCTCCTCGATGACCCCGCGCCGCACCATCTCTTCCGCCCGCGCCGCGATGCGCTGGTGCAGCACGGGACGGGGTACGGTGAGCACCACGTACCACGGCTCGACGATCCCGTGGCCGCGCGCCGCGCGCTGCCAGAACGAGAGCGGGTGGCCGGTGAGCAGCGCCACCTCGACCGCCCGCGCCGCCCGCTGACGCCCGCCGCCCCGGAACCCCGGATCGAGGCGCGCCGCCCAGCGGACCAGTTCCAGGGCATCGTGGCCCGCGAGCCAGTCCTCGAGCGCGGCGCGGCGCACCGGATCGAGCGGCGGTTCGTGGAACAGGCCCTCGGCGAGCGCCCGCACGTAGAACCCGGTGCCGCCCACGATCACCGGGAGGCGGCCCCGCGCGTGGATCTCGTCGATCCATCCGGTCGCCTCGCGCGCGTAGCGCCCGGCGCTGTACCGCTCGCCCGGGGCCACGAGATCGAGCCCGTGATGCGGCACCCGCGCGCGTTCCTTCGGCGTGGGCTTGGCGGTGCCGATGTCGAGCCGCCGGTAGATCTGGCGCGAGTCGGCCGACACGATCTCGATCGGGAGGCGCTCCGCCAGCGCGAGCCCCACGGCCGTCTTGCCGACCGCCGTGGGACCGACGATGACCGGGACCCGGAGCTTAGCGCCGGCCAAACCTGCGCTCCAGCTCCTCGCGCGGCAGCTGCACGATGGTGGACCGACCGTGGACGTCGTGCGGCGGCAGCTCGGTGGCCATCAGGCGGGCGAGCAGTTCCTCCATCTCGCGGAGCTCGAGCCGCTGGCCGCCCTTGACCGCCGCGCGACAGGCGTAGGTGGCGGCGAACCGCTCGAGCCCGTTGGCCCAGCCGCCGAACCGGCCCCGGGCCAGGTCGGCGACGAGCTCGCGGAAGCAGCTCCCCGCGTCGAACCGCGGATGCGGCGCCGGCACGGCGTGGACGGCGACGGTCCGGCCCCCGAACGGCTCCACCTCGAATCCGATGCGCGCGAGCGGGTCGCGATGCACCTCGACGACGTCGAGCTCCTCGTCGGTCAGCTCCGCGGTGAAGGGGAGCAGGAGCCGCTGCGCCGGCAGCCCGCCGGTCTCGATCCGCGCCATCACCTGTTCATAGAGGATCCGCTCGTGGGCCGAGTGCTGGTCCACGAAGACGAGGGCCTCCGGCGTCTGGTAGGCGATGTAGGTGTCGAACAGCTGCAGACACGGCGTCACGGCGGGGCGCCGGTCCGGCGTCGCCACGGGCTCGGCCCCCGCGAGCAGGTCGGCCGCCGGGTCCGGCGCCGCCCCTTCGGCGAACGGCAGCTCGGTCGGCCCGCCCCAGACCTCGCCGCTGCCGGAGAGGCGCGGCGCCGGCACCGCGTCGGGCAGCGGGCGCCACTCCCCCACCGGCGCCGCGGCGGCGAGCCGCCCGAGCGCGTCACGGACGGCGGTCTCGACCGCGCCCTCCACCGCGACCCGGTTGAGGAACCGCACCTCGAGCTTGGCCGGGTGGACGTTCACGTCCACCTCCCCCGCGCCGAGCGTGAGGTGCAGGAACAGCGACGGGCGGTCGCCCGGGTGGATGGCGGAGCGATACCCCGCCTCGGCCGCGCGGACCAGGAAGTTGTCGCGGAACGGCCGGCCGTTGACCAGCAGCTGGGTCCGCCGGCCGGTGGGCCGGGCGTCGCCCGGGCGCTGGATCAGCCCCTCGACGCGCACCGGCCCGGCGGCGTAGGCGACAGGCACCAGCGTGCCCGCGAGGTCGGCCCCCCAGACCGCCGCCAGGCGCTCGCCGAGCGGCTGGCCCGGCGGCAGCACGAGGCGGGTGCGCTCGTCGGCGATGAGCTCGAAGCCGACCTCCGGATGCGCGAGGGCCAGCACCGTCACCGCGTCGAAGGAGACCCGGGACTCGCTCGAGACCGATCGCAGGAACTTGCGGCGGGCGGGAGTATTGAAGAAGAGGGCGCGCACCGTGACGGTGGTGCCACGCTGACGGGCGACGTCGGTCACCTGGTCGATGCGGCCGCCGGTGACGGTCACCTCGGTGCCGGGAGCGCCATCCTCGGCCGTCACCAGCGAGAACCGCGACACCGAGGCGATGGCCGGGAGCGCCTCGCCGCGGAAGCCGAAGGAGCCGATGCCCACGAGGTCGGCCGCGGACCGCACCTTGCTCGTGGCGTGCCGATCGAGGGCCAGGACGGCGTCCTCGCGCCCCATCCCCGACCCGTCGTCGCTCACGCGGACGAGGGTCTTGCCGCCGTTCTCGAGCTCGATGCGCACGTGGCGCGCGCCGGCGTCGATGGCGTTCTCGACCAGTTCCTTGACGACCGACGCCGGCCGCTCGACCACTTCGCCGGCGGCGATCTGGTCGGCGACCGCGGCGGGAAGGATCGCGATGCGTCGCATCGTCAGAAGTCTATCACCGTCGCGACGGCGGCGGCGGGGACCCAGCCCTCTTCCCCGGTGGCCGCGCGCACCAGCACCCAGCCGTCGCGCCGGCGGACCGGGCGCACCGCGGTGCCGACCGGGAGCGGACGGCCGCCGGGCGCCGTTCCATAGGGCGAGACCCGGGCCGCCACCTCGATCCGGGCCACGGCGAGCGGGCGGGCCTCGGCCCGCGCGCGACCCCAGGCGACCGCGCCGACCAGGGCCCCGGCACCCACCAGCATCCACCAGCGGCCCGACCGCTCCGGCCGGACCGCGAGCGCAACCCAGCCGATCAGCCAGCACGCGATCGCGAGGACCGCGAGCTCCTCGGGGGTCACGAGCCAGGGGGTGAGCCACGCGGCGCTCACGGAGTCCGGCGCCGGGACGAGCAGCCGGGCCCGTGCGAGCGTGACGCTCCGCGGCTCGAGCCGCGCCGCGCGCGCCCACGCGGCCGCCGCGTCGCCGTCCTGGCCCAGCCGATACTCGGCCGCGCCGAGATCGTACCAGTTGGCGGCGACGGCCGGCGCCGCGGTGGCGCGTTCGCCGAAGGCCAGCGCCGCGGCGTGAAGGGCGCCGGTCTCGTACAGCCGTTCCGGCGCCGGCGCTTGGGCCCGGACGGACCCACCGATCAGGAACGC